>JAGHCI010000037.1:0-5060 GCA_021160545.1 Candidatus Aerophobota bacterium
ATAGGGCAGGTGCTTTTGGAGCCTGCGCCACTGTCTTAAAAAAAGAGGGTATGATTTAAAATGCATATCTTGTGTATATTTCTCTATGATAACAGGTTTCTGGAAGATTTTCTTGAGGTTTTTGTCGAGGAGGAGATTGAGGAAGTTTTTGTCACCGAGGCAGAGGAACTCAAAGAGCTTCTTGCTTTCCGTGTTCCTGTTTTCAAGGAACTTCAGGTAACTCTTGGAAGAAGAAAAAAAGAGTGCAAACTGATACTTGCAATTGTTGAAAATGAAAGAAAAATTGAAAAGATGGTGCGAAGCTGGAAGGAAGATCTTCAGCTTGAAAAAGAAGAAGTTGCCACTATATTTAGTTTCCCTGCAAAAGTCTGGCATATCTCGCCACACATTTATTAGTTTGGTTGACAGTTTTATAGCCAAAACTTGAAGATTGGAAAGGGTCTATGGACATAATTCTTGCTATTGGTCTTGCTTCTATCTTAGGGTTTGTGGGGGGGAAGCTTTTCAGCAGAGTGAAAATACCTGCGGTTACAGGATGGGTGATAATGGGAGTTTTGATGGGGTGCTCTGTGGCAGGTGTTTTCTCTCAGGAAATTTTGTCCCGTACGGGAATAATCTCCGATCTTGCCCTGGGGTTTATAGCTTTTTCTATTGGAGAAGAGCTCACCTTATCTAACCTTAGAAGACTTGGAAAGTCAGTTGCTGTGATGGTTTTATGTGAAGCATTTGGTGCCTTTTTCCTTGTAACAGTTTCCACTTTAATTTTAACAGGAAAACTTTACCAGGCTCTTCTCCTGGGAGCTATTTCTTCTGCCACCGCTCCTGCTGCAACTGTCATGGTAATTCAGGAAGTAAGAGCAAAAGGAGACCTTACAACCGCCATACTTTCCATTGTTGCTATAGACGATGCAATAGCTCTTATTTTATACGCCTTTGCTTCATCAATTGCAAAACTTTTCATATCGCCAGGGACATCTTTTTCTTTTCTTTCTGTCTTCCTTAAACCCACAGAAGAAATACTTGGAGCATTGGTCCTTGGATTTGGGATAGGAGTTGTAATAAGCTTTTCCTCACGCTGGATAAGATCCTCTGTGGACTTTTTCGTAATTGTTGTAAGCGGAATTTTAATAAATATAGGCATATCAAATTCTCTCGGATTTTCTGAACTCCTTGCCAATATGAGCCTTGGGATGACAATAGCAAACTTTTCTCCCCGTCATATAAGGAGAATTTCCAACATATGGGGAAGTTCCACTGTTATTCTTTACATAATGTTTTTCTGCCTTGCAGGAGCACACCTTAATGTAAAAGTCATATCTCAGATAGGAATACTGGGACTTGTCTACACAGGCATGAGGATGGTGGGAAAATTCTTAGGAGCATCCTTTGGCGCAAAAATATCAGGTGCACCCCGTGTTGTCCAGGAATACGCGGGGCTTTCCCTTTTCCCACAGGTAGGAGTTGCCCTTGCTCTTGCAGTGGTCGTTGGAAGAGACTTTGGAGCATATGGGCCGGAGGGAAGGTATCTTGCCACTCTTGTTATAAACCTTCTTTTATTTACAACTGTTATAACAGAGATAATAGGACCTTATCTTACAAGGTGGAGCCTTATAAAAGCAGGAGAGGCGTCAAAGACATCTTAAAGTTTAAAGAATTTTAAGAGCAAGGAGGAAAAAATTAAAGCCGAGATAATTTGTGTGGGGACAGAGCTTCTTCTGGGGGATGTTGTTGATACAAATTCCTGTCAGATAGCAAAAATTTTAAACTCTCTTGGAGTGGATCTTTTCAGGAAAATCTCTGTGGGGGATAATTTTTTAAGAATAAAAAATGCGCTGAAGGAAGCTCTCTTAAGAGCTGACATTGTTATAATTTCCGGAGGGCTTGGTCCAACAGAGGACGATCTTACAAGAGAGGCAGTAAGTGAAGCTCTTGGGAAAAAACTTTCGGTGAGAGAGGATGTTTTTAAAAGAGTAAAAGAGAGGCTAAAACATCGCAATGTTCCAGAAAAAGTTATTTTAAAGCAATCTCTTGTCCCTTCTTCAGCAGAAATCATACAAAATCCTGTGGGAACCGCACCGGGAATTGTAATTGAAGAAAAAGGAAAAATTATAATCCTTCTTCCAGGAGTTCCCCGCGAGCTTAAGGCAATGCTCCCTGAGGTTGAAAAATACCTTGAGAAAAAAGTGAAGTCTTCCTCTGTGATAAAATCTCGTATCCTCAAAGTGTGGGGGTTAACAGAATCTCAGGTCAACGAAAAAATAGCCCCTTTAATGACTCAAGAAAACCCAACTGTTGCTCTTCTTGCAAAAGAAGGCGAGGTACACATTCGCATCACTGCAAAATTTCCCCCATCCGAGGTTGAAGAGAAAATAAAAAGTGTAGAAAGTATAATAAGAGAAAAAATCGGAGATTATATCTTTGGAAAAGATGAGGATACCCTTGAAAAAGTGGTAGGAAATCTTTTAATTGAGAAAAATATAACTTTAAGCCTTGCAGAGTCCTGTTCAGGAGGACTTGTCTGTCATAGATTGACAAATGTTCCAGGTATTTCCGCAAGTCTTCTCGCAGGTGTTGTAAGCTACAGCAACAGGGCAAAATCCGAGATACTGAAGGTTCCTGAAAGGCTTATAAAGGAAAAAGGAGCTGTATCTTATGAGGTAGCCCTGAAGATGGCAGAGGGTGTGAGAAAACTAACAGGCTCTTGTGTATCTCTTGGAATAACAGGTATTGCAGGACCTACAGGTGGAACTCCTCAAAAGCCTGTTGGACTTGTATACATTGCTCTCTGCGCAGAAGAAGGGAAGTTCTGCCAGAGGTATATTTTCCCCGGTGAAAGAGAAATGGTAAAATTAAGAACTTCCCAGGCTACCCTTGACATTTTAAGAAGATACCTTCTTGGCAGGTTGGAGTTAAAAGAATAAAAAATTAATTTAGCAAAGAGGGAGAAAAAATGGAGATAATAAAACCAGAGGAAGGAGAAATACTTGATATAGAGCTTGAGGAGGATTTTTTAAAAAGGAACAAGAAGCTTGCCGAAGAAAACAGAGTTCTTCTTGAAAAACACAAGGTGAGAGCAATTGACGTGATGGGTTCTATAGGCTCTGGAAAAACCTCTTTAATCGGGCTTTTAAGCTCTTTTTTAAGCAAAATTTTTAAAATAGGCATAATAGCAGGAGACCTTACAACAGATATAGATGCAAAAAGACTTGAGGGAGAAGAAATTAAAGTGGTGCAGATAAATACGGGAAAAGAATGCCACCTTGATGCAAATCTTGTTAAAAAAGCTCTTCAGAATCTTGAACTTGATAAAATAGACCTCATCTTCATAGAAAATGTGGGAAACCTCATCTGTCCTGCAGAGTTCCCCTTAGGTGCCCATAAAAGAATTGTGGTTGTTTCTGTCACAGAAGGTCCCTGGATGGTAGTAAAACACCCTTACATTTTTGAAGAGGCAGATGTTGTTGTCATAAACAAGGTGGATCTTTCTGAGGCAATGGGAGTTTCACCGGGAAAACTTGCAAAAGATGTGGAAAAAATAAATCCAAAAGCAAAAACAATACCTGTAAGTTGTAGGAAAAAAGAAGGGATAGAAGAAGTCATAAAGGCTCTTAACCTTTAAAAATACTGCCAAATAATGCACGACCTTTACATATCTCAACAAATAGCACGGGAAGTAATAAAGAAAGCAGAGGAGAAGGAAGGTTCTGAAGTCCTGGAAGTGAAGATAAAACTGGGAGAATTAACCCATCTTAATCCGGAACAGATAAAATTCTGGCTGAAAGAGCTTTTCAGAAAAACCTGTGCCTCAGGGGCAAAAATATTAATAGAAAAAATACCTGTAACCATAAGATGTAAAAATTGCGGCTACAGAGGAAGGATAGAAAAGGCGCTTTCGGAATATGAATATCCTATCTCTTTTTCTCTTTTCTCCTTGAATTGTCCTGAATGTGGAAGCTGTGAAGTGGAAGTTGAAAATGGAAGAGAATGTATGCTGGAGAGAATAAAGTTAAAAGTGAAATAAAGGGTATGTAAGCAAGTTATCAGCTTATTACAGCAAGCTCGGTCTCTCTGTTAAAAATCTTCCCTTTTCTTACAGGAAAAGAAAATTCAACCTCTTCTCCCACCTCAGGGAAAAATCCGCAATTCTCCACCGTGGCTATTAATCTGTTATAATCAAACTTTAAGAAAAGGTGAGCTTTATTGTCTACGGTAAGCTCTCTATCCTCAACTCTTGCCTTAAATATGAAATAATCACCGGGACTTTCCCCTCTTTCTCTCACCTTTATATCCTCAGGTCTCATTCCAAATATTATATCCTTTCCCACAAGATCTTTTTCTTTAAGTTTTTCCTCCCACTCAGAAGGAACAGGTATTTTTATATAAGATAGAGGGTCAACTATAAAAAATTTCCCTGCTTCCTCAACAAGGCCAAAATGCAAAAAGTTCATGGAAGGATTTCCAACAAATCCTGCCACAAAAACATTTGCAGGATGATTGTAAATTTCCTCAAAAGTTCCCACCTGCTCTATCCTTCCCTCCCTCATAACTGCTATTCTGTCCGCAAGAGCAACAGCCTCTGACTGGTCATGGGTAACGTAAACTGTTGTAATGGAAAATTTGCGCAAAATCTTCTTTATCTCTGTGCGGGTTTTTATTCTGAGCTTTGCATCAAGGCTTGATAAAGGTTCATCAAGTAAAAATACACTCGGGTTTCTTATAATGCACCTTCCAAGAGCAACTCTTTGTTTTTGTCCCTGAGATAAGGTGCGGGGCATTCTCCCAAGAAGCTCGCGAAACCCAACTCCAAGAGTTTGAGCTGTAAACTCTATCCTCTCATCGATCATAGGCTCAGGCCATTTTCTTATCCTGAAAGGAAAGGCGAGGTTCTCCCTTGCTATCATGTGAGGATAAAGGGCATAGGTCTGAAAAACCATTCCTATATTTCTTTCTCTTGGCTTAAGTCTTGTGACATCCTTTTCGTCAAAAAATACCTTCCCTTCCTCTGCTCTCTCAAGTCCTGCAATAACTTTTAGAAGGGTAGTTTTTCCACAACCTGTTGG
>JAGHCI010000162.1:0-7320 GCA_021160545.1 Candidatus Aerophobota bacterium
GTAAAATGTAATAAAATATGCGAGCATCTGGAACTTGAAAGAATTAAATCACCTGTTGTATTTGTTGCTCTTCCTCATGGCAAGTCCGCCAGCATAGTGGGGAATTTAATTGACAGGGGAATTAAAGTGATTGATTTTTCAGCAGATTTTCGCCTTAACGATGAAAAAACCTACTACAAGTGGTACAAAGTTTCTCATCCAAGAAAAGACCTGGTTTCAGAAGCAGTTTATGGTTTGCCTGAGATATACAGAGAAAAAATAAAAGATGCAAGACTCATCGCCAATCCAGGTTGCTATCCCACATCAGTGATACTTGCCCTTTATCCCCTACTTCAAAACAAACTCATAAATCCGGAGAGAGTAATAGTTGATTCCAAATCAGGAGTGAGTGGGGCAGGGAGAAATCCTACTCTTGCAACCCATTTCCCTGAAGTAAACGAAAACATAAGCGCATACGGTGTAACAGGACACAGACACCTTCCAGAAATGGAACAGGAACTTTGTAAAATAGCCCACCAGAAGGTGAACATAACCTTCGTTCCCCACCTCATACCTGTAACAAGAGGTATTTTATCCACATGCTATGCGGAACTTAAAGAAAAATTAGCCACAAAGGATGTTATAGAGATTTATAAAAAATCTTACGAAAAAGAGCCCTTTGTTGAGGTTCTTCCTGCAGGCAGTTTTCCCCATACAAAGGAGGTTCTCTTCTCCAACAGATGCAGAATTGGCATAAATATTACAGACTACTTTAAAGTGGTTGTTATCTGTGCAATAGACAACTTAGGTAAAGGAGCCTCAGGACAGGCTGTGCAAAACATGAATCTTATGTGTGGATTTGATGAACAAGCAGGCCTTAAATAACAAGGAGGAAGAGATTGAAGGAAATTGAAGGAGGCATAACCGCACCCTGTGGTTTTAAAGCATCGGGCGTTCACTGTGGAATAAAAAGGAACAGTCCTGACCTTGCTCTCATTTTTTCTAAATTTGAGGCAATTGCAGCCGGAATGTTCACCATCAATAAAGTTAAGGCAGCACCAGTTGTAATATCTCAAAAAAAACTTCGCAGTGGAAAAGCAAGAGCAATAGTTGCAAACAGTGGAAATGCCAATGCCTGCACGGGAAAAAAGGATTTGAAAATGCAAATAGAATGTGCAAGGTAGCAGCAAGGGAGCTTGGAATTGACCCCCAGGAGGTACTTGTAGCCTCAACCGGTGTGATAGGAGAACAACTTCCCATAGAAAAGATAGAGGAGGGAATAAAAGCTGCCGCTAAAAATCTTTCCTCACAGGGAAGCTTAAATGCTGCGCAGGCTATAATAACAACTGACAAAAAAATAAAACAAATAGCAGTTGAAACCGAAATTCCCGGTCAGGGAAAAAAGAAGGTAAAAATAGGGGCAATAGCCAAAGGCTCAGGAATGATAGCCCCAAATCTTGCAACGATGCTATGTTTTATAACCACCGATGCCTGCATAACTCTTGATGCTTTAAAAGAGGCTCTAAAGATAGCAGTGGATAAATCCTTCAATCAAATAAGCGTTGATGGAGATATGAGCACAAATGATACTGTGATAGCTCTTGCCAATGGAAAAGCAGGTAATAAAACCATCAAAACCTGGAAAAGAAAACCAACTCTTAGAATTAAGGATGAAAATTTTGATATATTCTGCAAAAACCTTGAGTATGTATGTGCATACCTTGCAAAGGAGATAGTCAGAGACGGAGAAGGGGCAACAAAGATTTTTGAGGTAAAGGTTGAAGGTGCACCTTTTCCAAAAGATGCAAGACGCATAGCAAGAAAGATAGCAACCTCCAACCTTGTAAAAACAGCCCTTGCGGGTGCCTCGCCTAATTGGGGAAGGATAATGGCAGCACTTGGCTCGGCTCACACCAAAGTAAAGCCCGAGAAAGTAGATATAATAATTGAGGATATCCAGGTTGTGAAAAATGGAGAGGCAGCCGGGGCACATCTTTCAGAGCTTAGGAAAAGGCTTTTAAAAAATGAGATAAGTATTGTTGTAAAACTAAACCAGGGAAATTGTAATTCAACTTTCTGGGGATGTGACCTGACAGAAAAATATGTAAAAATTAACAAAAGATATTTATGACAGAAGAATTTTTCCTGCCTGAAAAGGCAAAGGATAAAATCGCCGAGGAAAAAGTTAAAACAATTATGATAATAGGGGCGTCCGATACAGGGAAAACCTTCTTTGTGGAAAAACTTGCAAATTTTTGTTCTTTAGTTCTTAAAAAAGAAACAGCAATACTTGATCTTGACGTGGGGCAATCTCATATTGGTCCTCCAACAACTGTTGCCTGGGCAAAGGTCGAGGGAAAATTTGAAAGCTGGGATAAATTAAAAGTAAGAGATTTTTACTTTGTTGGTGATGTATCCCCCCGGGGAAACCTTCTTCCTCTGATAATTGGGGCAAAATTGATGCAGGATGAAGCAAAAAAAGTGGCAGAGAAAATAATAGTGGACACAACAGGACTTGTAAGAGGAGGAATAGGCAAAGTTTTAAAACTTCAACTTATAGATGTGTTGAAACCCGAGGTAATTTTTGCTCTCTATAAAGAGGATGAGCTTGAACACATTTTAAGTCCTCTTGAAGGCTTAAAAATACCCGAGGTATTTAAAATCCCTGTTTCTGCAAAAGTTAAAGTAAAAGATTTTCTCCAGCGTCGCTACTTCAGACATCTTAAGTTTAAAAAATACTTTTCCGGGGCAAGAGAGATAGAATTTCTGCAAAAAGAGGTGGGAATTGATGGACTTTATCCTGTTCAAGACTTAAGCTTTCTTCTTGTAAGTCTAAGAGACAAAGCTAACAAAGACATGGCTCTTGGTATAATTAAAAACTTTAATAAAGTGGAGGGAAAAATAACGATTTTCTCCCCTGTCTCTTCTCCGGAAAAGGTGGGAAGAGTGGTCCCGGGAAAAATCAGGCTGATTTTAGAACAGATGGATTCTTTAAAAAAGGATAGCTTAAAAAATGCTTGCTATAGAGGTTTTTTCTCTAACAAAAAAATTTAATGAATTCAAGGCAATAGATAATGTTTCCTTTTCAGTAAAAGAGGGAGAGATATTTGGTATGCTTGGTCCAAACGGTGCAGGAAAAACAACAACTATAAGGATTCTCTCAACCATTTTGAAGCCGACAGAAGGAAAAGCTTTTGTCTGGGGATATGATGTGGTAAAACAACCTGATAGGGTGAGAAGATCAATTGGGATTGTCTTTCAGGACCAGGCACTTGATGACAGACTAACAGGCCTGGAAAACCTTGATTTTCATGCAAGGCTCTACGGTATGAAAAAGGAGTTGAGAAGAAAAAGAATAAAGGAGGTGTTGCACCTTGTGGATCTGTGGGAAAAGAGAAACACTCTTGTAAAATACTACTCTGGAGGAATGTGTAGAAGGCTTGAAATAGCAAGAGGTCTTATGCATTACCCCAAGGTTCTCTTCCTCGATGAGCCAACGCTTGGTCTTGATGCACAGACAAGAAGAAAAATATGGGAGCATGTAAAAATCCTGAACAAAAGGGAAAAAATAGCAATCCTTCTCACAACCCACTATATGGATGAAGCTGATGCTCTCTGTGATAGAGTGGGGATAATTGACAAAGGAAAAATACTTATTATAGACAAACCCGAAAAACTTAAAAGTATGGTGGGGAAAGACCTTATCTCTATAAAAGTCTCCTCACCAGAGAAAATGATAAGCCTTATTTCAAACTTTGAGTGGGTGGGGAGTAAAAAAATCTACGATAATACAGTCCATCTTGAGGTAAAGGAAGGAGAAAAAAGAATTCCTCTTTTAATTGAACTTGCCCAGAAAAACTCTTTAAAAGTTGATTTTGTAAGTATGAGGAAACCAACTCTTGAGGATGTTTTCCTTCACTTCACAGGGAAGATGATAAGAGAAGAAGAAGGGTCCCTGCGGGAAAGAATAAGTGCCAGAATAAGGGCAAGAAGAAGATGAAAGCTATATCTTTTGAGGCAATTTATGTTCTCTGGTTAAGAGAGGTAAAGGCATTTGTTAGAGCAAGGTCAAGAATTATAGGGAACCTCGTGCAACCCTTTTTCTTTATGGCTATATTGGGAATTGGCTTTAAATCATCAATGAGATTTACACCCCCGGGTTTTGAAAGAATAGATTATCTTCAATTCCTTGTTCCCGGACTTGTGGGAATGAGTATCCTTTTTTCTTCCATGTTCGCAGGTCTTTCCATCCTCTGGGATCGCCAGTTTGGTTTTCTGAGAGAGATAATGGTTGCCCCTGTTTCAAGGCTTTCTCTTGTCCTGGGAAGAGTTGCAGGAGGAATGACCACCACCCTTCTACAGGCATTAAGTATCCTGCTTGTTGCCCATGTTTTTGGGTTTAGAATAAAAGGAGTGGCAGAGTTTTTCTTTTCTCTTGTTCTGATGATTCTTATAGGAGTTGGATTTGTGGGTATGGGGGTGGCCTTTGCTTCTAAAATGGAAGACATGCACGGATTTCAGATAGTGATGAACTTTATTATTATGCCTATTTTCTTCCTCTCAGGAGCTCTTTTCCCGCTTGAAGGCCTTCCTTCCTGGCTTAGTTTCTTAATGTATCTTGATCCTCTCACCTACGGTGTTGATGCACTAAGAAAAGTTATGCTGGGCATCTCCCACTTTCCTGTGGCTGTTGATCTCTCAATTCTTTTTTCTTTTTGTGCTGTCATGCTAACTTTAGGTTCTATTTTCTTCTCTCAGTGCGAAGTTTAAAAAAATAAAAGGGTAAACTATGAACGCTCACTTTTTCTTTCTTTCTTTTATATCAATATTTGTGGCTGTTGATGCCATTGGTGTCCTTCCCATATTTATCTCACTAACAGAAGGAGTAACTGAAAAAGAAAGAACCACAATTTTAAAGCAATTCATCCTCACTGCTCTTCTTTCAGGTGTGGGTTTTGTTTTTATAGGTAAGGTTATATTTAACTATCTTGGAATTACGGTGGACGATTTTTTAATTGCAGGAGGTATCATTCTTTTTGTCCTTGCAGTAAGCGATCTTCTCTTTCCAACAAAACAAAGAAGAGAAACTCTACCTTCTCCTGGAGTGGTTCCTCTCGGCATGCCTTTAATAATAGGTCCTGCAGTTCTTACCACTTCTCTTCTCTGTATTGACTCCTACGGCATCATACCCACAATTTTTTCTCTTGTATTAAACATTCTCATAGCAGGACTTGTCTTCCACTCCTCCAACTTTCTCATGAAAATTTTAGGAAATGCGGGAACAAAAGCTATTTCAAAACTAACGAGTCTTCTTCTTGCAGCTATAGGAATAATGATGGTGAGAAAAGGAATAATCCATATATTAGAACAAATTAAAGTTTAAAGAAAGTCCTCTGGTTTCAAGTCCTTAAGTTTTTTCTTGAACTCCTCTATTTCTTCCTCTCCGATAGGACCTGAATCTATTGCAACCTTCTCCAGAACTTCTTCCTCGATAAAAATAGGAACCTTAAGCCTTAAAGCAATGGCTATGGCATCACTTGGACGGGAATCAACCTGAATGTCCTCGCCATTCTGTCTTATAAAAATTTTGGCATAAAAGGTATTATGTCTCAGGTCATTTATCACTACCTTATCAACCTTCCCCTTAAGTTTTTCAATGAGAGATTTGGCAAGATCGTGGGTGAGCGGTCGTGGAGGCTTTATATTTTCCATTGCAAGAGCGATAGACTGTGCTTCAAAAAGCCCAATCCATATAGGAAGAGTCTTATCACCTCTTTTTTCCTTAAGAACAATCACAGGCATTTTAGAATGCATATCTATAGCCACATTGACCACATCAACTTCTACCAATCTTATCACCTCCTTTCAAAAACTTTTTAAAATTATTTAAGACCCTACCATATGGGCACAACCCATAAAATCCATAACGGTGTTGTGAAGACCAATTCCAGTGAGATATCCAAGACATCCATAGGCTACGGACACCTCATCAAAAGAGGTTACCTTATCCTTCCTTACTCCTTTCCCATAAATTAATACAGGGACAGGGTCTGCACTGTGTCTTTTTACGCTTATAGGAGTGGAATGGTCAGCGGTGATCACAAGCAAAGCATCCTCGTCTTTCAACATACCGGCGAGTCTGTCTATCTTGCCAATCATGAGAAGTTTTTTTTCAAGGTCTCCATCATGGCTTGCATTATCAGCACCTTTAACGTGGATAAAAATAAAATCATACTTTTCCAGGGCTTTTTTTGCAGCATTTGCTTTCGCCTCAATATCTGTATCAATTCTCCCTGTTGCCCCTTCAACAGACAGAACATCCATCCCCACATAGCGGGCAACTCCCTTATAAAGAGCAGAGCCTGCAATACAACAGGAAGTTATCCCGTACTTTTCACCAAGAGATTTTACTTTCTGGTAAATACCAGCACCCCGGGTAAGAAGAATATTAGCAGGAAGTCTTCCTTCCTTTTCTCTTTCTTTATTTAAAGGATGTAAGCGAAGTATTTCCCAGCTTTTCCTGACAAACTTATTTACTATACTGGCAGTTTTTTTTGCCTCAGGTGTTGTATCAAGCGGTTTTGACTCAAGAGGAGGTATCCTCTGGGGTGAATGAGGATCAGTATCAGAAACAGCAGGAGAAAGCCCCTCCCCTCTTAAGATTAGCACCCCTCTGTGTTCAGTGGAAGAGGCAAATATAACCTCCACCCCATCTATTTTAATACCCTGAAGTGACTTTGCCAGAACAGCTCCTTCATCTTTTAATCTTCCAGCTCTTCTATCAATCACCTGAAAATTCTCATCTACAGTGGCAAAATTACATCTGAAAGCAACATCTCCTTCCCTCAGCTCAAGACCCACTCCAAGTGCCTCAAACGGACCTCTTCCTTTATAATACAAAGAAGGATCATATCCGAAAAGAGCAAGATGAGCCGTATCACTCCCGGGAATTATCCCAGGCCCTATAGTGCTCATAATTCCCGTAGACCCCTCTGCTGCAAGCTCATCAAGGAATTTTTTCCTGGCAAGTTGAAGGGGAGTCTTCCCATTTTTTACCGCTCTGTCCCCCATTCCATCTGCGACCACGAAAAAAACTTTTCTCTCTATCATCTCTCACCTTCTTTTTGATATTAAATTATTACATTTGCCAGCGAATTGTCAAGGAAAAAGCTCCTTGACCGAAAGGTAATAATTTACTATAACAAAGAAGGTAAATATCTAAAAAATGAAAAGAGGAGGTGAATATGTTTCAAATACTTTTAATTTGTGCGGTTCTTTTACTTTTCTTTCTTTACTTAAAGAGCAAAGAGGGATTGAAAATAAAAAAACCAAAGGATGAAC
>JAGHCI010000043.1:0-3045 GCA_021160545.1 Candidatus Aerophobota bacterium
GCGGATACCTGTAACTGTAGCTTTACCTCGCAATGCAAGAGGGGAGTACTATGCAGCACTTGTCTTTGATCGTTCTGAGGTAGAACTGGAGAACAATCCTGAGGCCCTTTTACGTCGAGGTATACTGATCCGAGTGTCCAGTATGGAAAAATCCCAGCAAAGCCTTATAATTGAGAAGTTCACTGTGAGAGTCCAGGCAACCGGTGCCCTACTATTTGGACTAAAGTGCAGGAATACAGGAGAGGTAGGAGTTAGTCCAGAAATTAAAGTGAGTATCAGGGATTCCAACGGTAAAGAGGCAGGCAAAATATATCCCAGGATGCCCAATGAGTTTATCCAGGCAGGAACTGAAAGACTTATTCAATTTGAGTGGCGTCAGATAATAGACCCGGGGCATTATACTGCAGAGCTTACCTTGCGTTTTGATCCTGAGAAGCCACCAATTACTGAAAGAGCAGAATTTGATATACTTGAATCTTGAGCATATGGAAGGTTAAGCGGGTAAAATAAAAAACTTTCCCATAAGTGTAAGAGAAAAGGAGTAGGCATGAAGAATGTTATTAGAGTTATTTTTTTCTACTTATTTTTTTCTCTTCTTATAAGTGGAGTAGCTATTTCTCAAGGGCAGGATACAAGTTCCCAGCCCCTCATCACCAATGTGTTCTTTGAGACAGACATTCGTCAGGCTTTGCAGGATATGGCAACGCAGGCAGGGATTCCTATTCTTGCTGATGATACAGTGCAAGGGTATGTAACCGCAGAGTTCCAGGATACCCCTTTAGAGAAAGCACTTTCCATCCTCCTTACCCCGGGAGGATTTATTTATAAGAAGATGGACGGGTTTTATGTGGTGGGATCACCTGACCCTTCAAGCCCCACCTTTTCTCTTTTAAGTGATACCGAGCTTGTTCAGTTAAATTACATAAAACCGGATGATGTCACAAAACTTCTTCCTGAGTTCGACCTTCGCTATATCAAGGTAAATGAGGCAACTGATTCTCTGACCATTACCGCTCCTCCTAAAATAAGGGAGAGGATAAAAAAGAACTTATCCACCATTGACCATCCTCCCCGCCAGATTATGATGGAAGCTCTTGTAACTGAGATTTCCACCACCGCCAAAAAGGAGCTGGGGATTAACTGGTCCTGGGAATGGGACTCAGAGACAACCGAGGATACCAAGGGAAGAGGAACTGTTGGTTTTCAGGACCTTGTGGGGGATCTCACCTATGCCACCACTGGCGGTTTTACCCGCAATGTTTCAGCTACTCTCAAAGCTATGGTGGAGGAGGGAAAGGCTATTATCAGGGCAAATCCAAGAATTGCCACCTTAGAGGGAAAGGAAGCTACTATCTTTGTGGGTCAGGAAAAATACTATTCTATTGTAACAGGTCCTGAGGCTTATCCTTACAGAACTCTGGAATCTATCCCTGCTGGAATTACCTTAAACCTTATTCCTTATGTGGCAGAAAATGGGGATATTACTGTCCATATTGCTCCTGAGGTATCTGATGTTACCGGAGAGGGTCTTGAGGGCCTTCCAGTAATTACCAGAAGGAAAGCAGAAACCACGGTGAGGGTAAAGGATGGAGAAACCATTGTTATAGGGGGTCTTGTTCAGGAACACGAAACCAAAACCTTACGAAGAGTTCCTCTTTTTGGCTATATTCCTCTTGTGGGGATTTTATTTCGCTATCACCGACCCACCAAAGCTCAAACTGAGGTAGTTATCTTCATTACGCCACATCTGCAATCTGAGAGAGAAAGATAGAATGAGGAAGAAGAATCTGACTTTTGGGGTAGTGTGGGGGTTTTTGTTTTTTTCTTTTATTTTTCTTTTGTCCCCTGGTGGATGGACCCTTGAAAAAAATCTGCGGCTGGAAGAGAAAACCTCATCCAGATTCTCCTTTTTAATTGGCACTTTTTTTCCTGAGAAAGGAAGGATAGCTTATCGGGGCGGAATATCTTATTTTATAAAAAATAGCGCACTTGAATTTGATGGGTGCATTTTTTCTGGACAGGAGAAAATTTACAGTACAAGGCTAACCCTGGAAGGAAGTGTGGAAGAACCAGAGGTAAATGGCAGGATTTTCATTTTTCTTAACTGGGAGTGGAAAAGGATTGAGGAAGAGGAGAAAAGAGAAAACAGTATTTATTCTCTTTTTCTGGGAGAAAGGTTAAACTTTCGTCACGGGACTTATCTTTACATAGAAGCGGGGGGTATTTGCCCAGGAAAAGAGGAAACTTTCTTTATGGGGTGGAGCGGAAAAGCTGGGTGGAGGATATTTTCCTGGATGGAAGTGAGTGCAGGATACGGGCAGTTTCTGGCCAGGGGCAGGAAGGTGCGGGGTTATGATCAGTGGACATTAAAGGAGGAGTTAAAATTTACTCTTGGCAAAAGCTATCTTTTTGTGGGGTATGAGAAATCCAGTCTGGATGACCCCTTTTACCTTGTCAACATGCACCTTCCTGAAAGCTTTTATACTTATTTAAGCATACCTTTTTAATTTCCCCTGCTTACCATTTGCCACAGATTTTGAGGTAGATAGGCATTTCTTGACAGAAATGATTCAGTGTATATAGTGGTTAAAAGAAAAACTTTTAAGGAGCTTGAAAAATGGATGTTGATGTTCAAAAGAAGATAAAAGAAAGAGAAGAGATAATAAAGGAGTTTGAAGAGCTTTTAAAGGATTTGCATGAGGTCAAAATTCACATTGCAAAAAGACCAAGTGACTACAATGAGGCTCGTTATCTTATTTACGAGGAGGAAGAGTTCCATCCTGTTGCAGAGATGTATGCAAGAATTGGTCCCGGTGAGGATGGAACAATTGATGTGTATATGCTGGGCTCTCCTCTCGAACAGAGAATTGTGCGTTTCATTGAGGATAATGTAAAAGATGAGAGTATAAAAAAGAAGATAATAAGTTGCGTGAAAAAGAGCATCCCCTCGCCTGTTGAAGAGGAGAAAATAAAAGCTTACATTGAAGAAGAGGCAGATAAGTTTAAACTGATAAAAATTAAGGTTCACGAATAAAAGTATTAAGC
>JAGHCI010000033.1:0-8655 GCA_021160545.1 Candidatus Aerophobota bacterium
GTAGTTGCCCCTGATACGTCAAAAAAGACAATTAAAAATCTTGCAAAAGACGTTCATGCAATAATATTAAGAACTGGCGCTAAAATAGATAAAGAAATAATTCAGGAAGCAAAAAATCTTAAAATTATATCAAGAACTGGTGCAGGCGTTGATAATGTGGATGTGGAAGAAGCAACAAAAAGGGGCATCCTTGTCTGTAATCTCCCTGGGGTTAATGCTTTATCTGTAGCAGAACACACCGTTGCCTTTATTCTGTCTCTTGCAAAGCAGCTAAAATTTATGGATGATGCTACAAGAGAAGGAAACTGGGGTGCAAGAAACAGATATGAAGCAGTAGATGTCAGAGGTAAAATTCTGGGAATTGTTGGTGCAGGAAAAATAGGTTCTCAAGTTGCCAAAATCTGTCAGACAGGATTGGGTATGCAGGTTATTGCCTATGATCCCTTTGTAGCAAAAGGAGGAGAGATAAAAGATGGCATAAAATTTTGTGGAAAAATAGAGGAGATATTTGAAAAAGCTGACTTTGTTTCAATCCACGTAACAGGAGGACCAAAAACACACCATCTTATAACAGAAAAGCTCTTGGGTAAGATGAAAAAGGAGGCTTATTTTATAAACACCTCAAGGGGAGAGGTAGTAGATGAGGAGGCTTTAATTAAAGCTTTAAAAGAAGGAAGAATAAAAGGAGCTGCCCTTGACGTTTTTTCTCAGGAACCCCCACCTCAAGATAATCCTCTTTTAAAAATGGATAACGTCATCTTGTCTCCTCATTCTGCCTCTCTCACAAAAGAGTGCGTTGCTCGCCTTGCAGAGGGAGCCTGCCAGGCTGTACTTGACTTTTTTTCCGGCAAACTCCCAAAATACATATTTAACAGAAAGGAACTTGAGGAGGCTGGATTTATCAGAGAAGAAAAATTTAAAAATTAGAAGGTTTCCCAATGAGTAAAAAGTCCTACGTGCTGGCACTTGATATAGGGACCTCTTCTTTAAAATCTGCCTTATTTGATGAAAATTTCAAGATAGTGACGCAACAAAAGGCAGAATACACCTATGAAACCTATGGAATGAGTGTTCAAATGGATGCAGAAAAAGTATGGAAAGCTTTTCTTAAAGTCACAGAAAAATTAAAAGATTATCTTAACAAGGTAGAGCTTATAGTTCAGTGTGTATTCAGTCCTGCCCTTATTGCTATGGATAAGGAGGGAATCCCTCTTTATCCTGCCATTATTCACTGGGACAGAAGAAGTGTAAAACAAGCAAAAAAAGCTTTATCCATAATAGGTAAGGAAAGATTTTTAAAGATAGCAGGCAATATACCCTATCCCGGGGGAATATCTGTAACAAGCATACTGTGGTTAAAAGAAAAAGAGGCTGATGCTTTTAAAAAAGCATTTAAATTTGGCCACATGAATACATTTTTTGTGAAAAGATTAACAGGGAACTGGAGCATTGATCCCACCAACGCTTCCTTAACAGGTCTTTACAATACTGTGGCCTATTCTGACTGGTGTGAGGAATTCTGTCGGGAGCTTGAAATTCCTCTTGAAAAACTTCCTCCTGTTGTTCCTTCACTTAAAATTGTGGGTAAGGTAAAAAAAGAGGCGGCAAAGACTACAGGGATAAAGGCAGGGGTACCTGTGCTTATGGGCTCAAATGACACCTCCTCTGCTGCAGTGGGTGCAGGTCTTGTAAAAAGTGGGCAGATATTAAATATCACCGGAAGCTCTGAAATTATAACCATATGTCTTGAAAAACCCATACCTGATGAGAAGTATTACCTGCGGACTCATCCTTTCCCTGACAGGTGGCTAATGTATGACATCACCACAGGAGGATTTGCCCTTGAATGGTTTTATTCCCAATTCTGTAAAGAAATGAACAGAGAGGAGTTTTATAACCTTTATCTCGGGAAAGTATTGGAAAGAAGAACAAAATGCAAGGTGAAATTTAATCCTCATCTTGCAGGAGATAGAACAAGTCTGAGGCAGAAAACAGCCTCCTTTTCAGGACTTACCCTGAGCACCACAAGAGATGATTGTCTTTATGCCCTGATGGAGGCAACTGTGGGGAGAATGAAAAAAACCCTTGATAAGATGGCAAAGCGCATAGAACTTGAAAAAACTATGTACCTCACAGGCGGAGGGGCAAATCCTGTAATGATGGATTACAAAAAAAGGATTTTTAAAGGTTTTGAAATAAAGGTAAAAGAAAATTGCTCCATTCTGGGATGTGCCGAAATGGCAAAACTTGTAATGAAAAAGTAAAAAACCTGCCAGTATACACCTTTTAAAATCCTATCCTTAAATTACTGACAAATTTTCTATCTTTTCTTACCTGAAACGAAGTGATTAAGTGTAAATTACATCAAATCTGCAGTTTCTATTGAATATCATTTATCATTTCCCACCTTTTCCACAATCTGTCAGAAAGAAGAAAATGTGCTTTATCCGGCAAATGCAAATAAGTGCACTTTTAAAATTTAATTAACAGGCTTAGCGCGATATCTTGACAAAAAGCTTTAAAAGTTATAATCTGAAGTATGGAAGAAATTAATTGATCTTTGAAAACAAGAGGGGGTGAAGTGTGGTTGTGCCAATAATTATATCTATTATTGCAGGTTTAGGAGCAGGCTGGTTGATAAGTACCCTGTGGAATAAAGTGAAAGCAAACTCTCTTCTCCGCCAGGCTCAGGAGAGACTCTCCCGGGTGGAGGAAGAGATAAGGAATAAAAAAAGAGAGTTTGAACTTGAAAAAAAAGAAGAGCTCCACAAAATCAGAGCTGCCTTTGAAAAGGAAAGTAGCGAAAAGAGGGAGGAACTAACAAGACTTTCCAAGAAATTAATTGAAAGAGAGGAGAACCTTGATCGTCGTTTCCAAGAACTTGAAAGAAAGGCAAAAGAGCTTGTCAGTGAAGAGAAAAGGCTTGAGGAGGAAAGGGAGAATGTTAAAAGGCTTGAGGAAGAGTATAAACTAAGATTAGAAAAAATTGCTGGTATCTCTTCTGAAGAAGCCAAGAAGATTCTTCTGGAAAATATAAAAAAAGAGGCAAAAGAAGAGGCTCTTAAGATAATTCAGGAAACTGAAAAAGAGGCAAAGGAGCTGGCTAACAAGAGAGCCAGAATGATAATTGCAACAGCTATTCAGCGTTGTGCAGTGGATCAGGTGGCAGAATCAACTGTTTCCATCGTTCCTCTGCCAAGCGAAGAGATGAAAGGTAGGGTAATAGGAAGGGAGGGAAGAAATATAAGGACTTTTGAAGCTTTAACAGGGGTGGATTTGATAGTAGATGACACTCCTGAAGCTGTAGCTATATCCTGTTTTGATCCTTTACGTAGAAAAATAGCAGAGATTTCCCTCCAGAGACTTATAGCCGACACAAGAATACATCCTGCTCGAATTGAGGAGGTTGTGGAAAAGGCAAAAAAGGAAGTTGAGGAGTTAATTAAAGAAGAGGGAGAAAAGGTAGTTTTTGACCTCGGGATATCCGACATCTCTCCAGAACTTACAAGACTTTTGGGAAAACTTAAATTTCGAACAAGTTATGGCCAAAACGTCCTCCAGCATTCAAAAGAGGTAGCTTACATAGCAGGAATTATGGCATCGGAGATAGGGGCAGACAGTCATCTTGCCAAGAGGGCAGGACTTTTGCACGATATTGGAAAAGCAATGGACCAGGAAATGGAAGGACCCCACGCTTTAATAGGAGCCCATCTTGCCAGAAGATATGGAGAAAATCCAGAAGTAGTGCATGCAATTGCTGCCCATCATGAGGAAAAACCAGCAGAGACAGTTATTGCCGTGCTTATTCAAGCTGCAGATGCTATTTCTGCTTCAAGACCAGGAGCAAGAAAAGAGGTTCTTGAAGCCTACTTAAAAAGAATAGAATCTCTGGAAAAGATAGCAACCTCCTTTGACGGAGTGGAAAAAGCTTACGCCATCCAGGCAGGAAGAGAAGTTAGAATTATGGTCCATCCAAACAAAGTAAGCGATGAGGAAGCAGTTGCCCTCTGTAAAAATATAGCAAGTAAAGTGGAAAAAGAACTTAGCTATCCAGGACAAATTAAGGTAACAGTTATAAGAGAATTAAGAGCAGTGGAATACGCAAAGTGAAAACCAAACCTTACAGATTAGGTATAATGGGGGGGACTTTTAACCCTATTCATCATGGGCATCTTGTAACAGCAGAGATAGTGAGAGATGAGTTTAAGTTGGAGGAGGTTCTCTTTGTTCCTTCGGGAAAACCTCCTCATAAGGGGAATAATAACGAAATAGCCCCACCTGAACACAGATGGATGATGACGGTGCTGGCAATAGCAAGTAATGAGCACTTCTCGGCCTCTGCTATTGAAATAGAAAGAAAAGGAGAATCTTATACAAGAGACACACTGCTTGAACTTAAAAAAGTTTATGGAGAAAAGACAGAAATGTATTTTATCACAGGAGCCGACGCAATAGCAGAAATCTCCACCTGGCACAAGACGGAAGACCTCCCAAAACTTGCCAAGTTTATAGCTGCTTCAAGACCAGGATACAAACTGGAATGGGATAAAATTGACCCCCGATTTAGAGAATGTACCTGTTTGATAGAAATTCCAGCACTTGCTATCTCTTCCACAGATATAAGAAGGAGGGTAAGAGAAGGAAAGACCATAAAATATCTTGTTCCAGAGGTGGTCGAAAAGTATATTTACAAAAACAGACTTTATCAGCGTGGATAAGTAACGTTTTTCTTGACGTGAAGAGAGAGTTTGTTATAATAAATAGCCGGAGGGTAAAAAGGACTTGACATCTTATGCTCTTGCCTTAGAGGCTGCAAGAATAGCCGAGGATAAGAAAGCGCAGGAAATTTTATTGCTGGATGTAAGAGATATCTCCATAATGTGTGATTATTTTCTTATCTGCAATGGAGAATCCTCCATACACATGCGAACAATAGCAAAGGAACTTGAGGAAAAATTAAGTCAAAAAGGGGCTTTTCTTTTAAATACAGGTGACTATTTTAATGAAAGGTGGATTTTGCTTGACTTTGGTGACCTTGTTGTGCATATTTTTTCTCCGGAGGCTCGCAGATACTATCAACTGGAAAGGCTATGGGCTGACGCGAGAAGAGAAGAAATAGGCGAGGTTCATAAAGAAAAAGAAAAGGTATAGGGGGCATAGCTCAGGTGGGAGAGCGCGTCCTTGGCGTGGACGAGGTCGGGGGTTCGAATCCCCCTGCCTCCACCAGTAAAAGCTCGCCCAAGTATAAAAGGCAGCCTTCCTTAATTTTAGTGAAGTTAAGAATATAAGATTGGCGCCTTGTTTATTTTTTACAGGAGATAAGGATATGAGAAGTGATACTGTAAAAGAAGGAGTTGAGAGAACCCCTCACAGGGCTCTTCTTTACGCTACCGGTATATCACCAAAAGCTTTAAAGAAGCCTTTTGTGGGGATAGCTTCAAGCTTCAGTGATATAGTGCCCGGTCACAATAACATGAGGGAGCTTGAGAGATTTATTGAAAGAGGTGTTGAGGCAGGCGGAGGATATCCTTTTGTGTTTGGGATACCTTCCATATGCGATGGGATAGCTATGGGACATGAAGGAATGAAATATTCCCTTCCTCTGCGAGAGCTTATAGCAGATACAATTGAGTCAGTCGCCAATGCTCACTGTTTTGATGGTCTTGTCCTTCTAACAAATTGCGACAAGATAACCCCTGGAATGCTGATGGCTGCTGCTCGTTTAAATATCCCGGCAATAGTTATTACTGCAGGTCCGATGTTATCAGGAAGATACGAAAATAAAAGACTTTCTTATGTGAGGGATTCGTTTGAGGCGGTTGGAAGGTTTAAAAAGGGAGAAATAAGCAAAAAAACACTTTCTGCCCTTGAGATAGAAGCCTGTCCTGGACCCGGTTCCTGTCAGGGTCTTTATACTGCAAATACCATGGCCTGCCTTACAGAAGTTATGGGGATGAGTCTTCCCGGTTGTGGTTCATCTCTTTCTGTGTCTGCTAAGAAAAAAAGGATAGCCTATGAATCAGGTATAAGAGTTGTGGAACTTATCAGAGAGAACATACGACCACGGGATATATTGAAAAAAGAGGCTTTTGAAAATGCAATTAAAGTGGATATGGCTATGGGAGGCTCCACAAATACTGTTTTACATCTTCTTGCTATTGCAAGAGAGGCAGAAATTAAACTTTCTCTAAGAGACTTTGATGAAATAGGGAGAAAAATTCCCCAGATTGTCAGTTTAAGACCGGGTGGAGATTATTTCATGGAGGATCTTGAATGGGCAGGAGGGATTCCAGCTGTATTAAACGCCTTAAAGGATTTTATATGTGACTGTTTGACAGTTTCCGGGAAATCTATTGTGGAGATTGCAAGAGAAGGTGTTATCCAGAATCCACAGGTTATAAAATCTCCTGATAGTCCCTATACAAAAGAGGGGGGTATTGCTGTTCTCTATGGTTCTCTTGCTCCAGAAGGAGCTGTGGTAAAACAGGCAGCTGTATCTTCTTCCATGAGAAGATTCAGGGGAAGAGCAAAAGTCTTCAATAGAGAGGAGGAGGCAGTAAAGGCTCTTTTTGAGGGGAAAATAAAAAAGGGAGATGTTATTGTTATAAGATATGAAGGTCCAAAGGGAGGGCCGGGAATGAGGGAGATGCTCTCACCTACTGCAACTGTTGTTGGGATGGGACTCTCTGAGTCTGTGGCTCTGATCACCGATGGACGTTTTTCAGGAGGGACAAGAGGACCCTGTATCGGACATGTATCCCCTGAAGCTGCAGCAGGAGGCCCCATTGCCCTTGTCGAGGATGGAGATGTTATTTATATAGATATTCCCGGAAGAAAAATAGAAATTGAGCTTTCTAAGGAGGAGATGGAGGAAAGGAAGAAAAGATGGAAAAATCCTCCTCCTAAGGTAAAAACAGGTTATCTTGCTCGTTACAGTCTTCTGGCAAGCTCTGCCTCAGAAGGGGCATCCATTAAGACTGGTTAATAAAAAGAAAAAATGGAGGAGAGAATAAGTTTATGAAAGGGGGAAGTTCTGGTTTTTTAGAAAAAATAGTTCCTTCTGAGATACTGCAGGTTAAGCCTTACGTTCCCGGCAAGCCTATTGAGGAGGTGAAAAGGGAACTTGGCCTTTCCAAAGTAATAAAACTTGCCTCAAACGAAAACCCTCTGGGTCCTTCTCCAGAGGCTGTTGAAGCTATCTGCAGATACGCCTCACAGGTTCACCTTTATCCTGATGGGGACTGCTACTATCTTAAAAGAGAGCTTGCACTGCATCTTGAGGTTGAGCCAGATAACATAATCCTTGGTAATGGCTCTGATGAAATTGTCTCAATTTTAACACGTGTCTTTATTCAAGAAGGCAAAGAAGCAATAATGGGATATCCCTCCTTTTTAATGTATAAAATAGATACGCAGCTTGCCCGAGGGAAAATAATCTGTGTACCCTTAAATGATTTTAAAATAGACATAGATGCAATTATAAAAGCGATAAATTCCAACACAAGGATCATTTTTATAAGCAACCCTAACAATCCCACCGGCACAATTGTAACCAGAGAAAAAATGCAGGAGCTTGTTGAAAATATCCCCCCCTGGGTTCTTGTGGTATGTGATGAAGCGTATTATGAATATGTGGAGGATTCTCTATATCCGGACAGTCTGCGCTGGGTTAAAGAAGGGAAAAATGTTGTTGTTCTTCGGACCTTCTCAAAAATATACGGTCTTGCAGGGTTGAGAATTGGTTATGGTGTTGCCAGAAAAGAAATTATATCTATACTTAACAGAGCCCGCCCTCCTTTCAACGTTAACCTTCTTGCTCAGGTAGCAGCTCGGGCAAGTCTTAAGGATAAAAAGCATCTTTTAAAAAGCAAAAACTTAATAAAGGAAGAGAAAAAATTTCTTTACACAAAATTAAAGGAACTTGGAGTGGAATTTGTTCCCAGTCAAACCAATTTTATTCTTATAAGAACCGGCAACAAAACAGAAGAAATTATTAACAATCTCCTGAAAAAAGGTATAATTGTTCGAGGTATGCAAGCCTATAACCTACCAGATTACATAAGGCTCACTATAGGCACACGGGAAGAAAATGAGTTCTTTATCCAGGAATTCAGAAAAACTTTCCGGTAAGAAGTCTTTTGTAATAGCTATTGATGGTCCTGCAGCGTCGGGAAAAAGCACAACAGCTTATCTTCTGGCTAAAAAACTGGATTTTTTATATCTTGACACAGGGGCAATGTACAGAGCTTTAACCTGGAAAGCCCTGCAGGAAGGTATTGATCTGAAGAAAGAAGACCGCCTTTCTGAGATGGCTGAAAAAACCAATATTGAGATTTTTCCAAAAGAGGAATCCTTTGGAACATGCGTTTTCGTAGATGGAAAAGATATATCTTCTCTTATAAGAACTCCGGAGGTGACAAGATGGGTTTCTGTTCTTTCTAAGGTTCCAGGAGTAAGAGAGGCTATGGTGAAGCTCCAGAGGAAAATAGCCTGTAACAGGTCAGTAGTGGCCGAAGGAAGAGATATTGGAACTGTTGTCTTCCCGGAGGCAGATGTTAAGATATTCCTTGTAGCTTCCTTAGAAGAGAGAGCAAGAAGAAGATGGAAAGAGCTCAATGAAAAAGGGATATTTTGTACAAAGGAAGAGATTAAGAA
>JAGHCI010000125.1:0-3303 GCA_021160545.1 Candidatus Aerophobota bacterium
ATCTGATTCTTTATCAAATTTTCCCGTCACTTTTGAGCCAAAGAGCTTGAGTTTTGCATCTGGCCACCGGCTCCTCAGTTCAGTAACAATCCTGTCAATTGCTTCTATCTCAGAGGATGTAAAATACTTTTTTATCCTGTCAAAGCTATTCATATTCCTGTCCTTCTTTCCGACGGAAATGTTGAACCCACATTGACTTAAATAATCTTCCTGGAATAACAACTTTAATTCTTATCTAATTTTGACTCCATGTCAAAACCTGCGGTGAAAATCTTATGGAACTTGTAGAAGTTGACGAGGAGAATTTTGGAGTTATGATTTATAAAAATTTTAAACCTCTCAGGGAGAAGAAGATGCCAAGCATAGAAGAGCAAGTCTCTATCATAAAGAGAAATACTGCTGAGATAATTCCGGAGGAAGAACTCATAAAAAAAATAAAACGCAAAGGTTCTCTTACCATAAAGTTTGGAGTTGATCCAACCTCCCCTGATATTCACCTTGGTCATTCAGTGATACTTTTGAAACTCAGAACCTTCCAGGAACTCGGACACAAAGTAATTCTTCTTATTGGAGACTTCACAGCCCGTGTGGGAGATCCCACCGGAAGAATAAAGACAAGAAAACCTCTGACTGTAAAGGAAATAAAGGAGAACGCCAGAACTTACAAAGAACAGGCTTTTAAAATCCTCGACCCTGCTAAAACAAAAATTGATTACAACTCTCGCTGGCTTGGAAAAATGAACTTTTCACAGATTTTAAAACTTGCCTCCCGATATACTGTTGCGAGAATGCTGGAAAGAGACGATTTTTCTCTTAGATATAAGAAAAATATACCTATCGGTTTGCATGAGTTTTTATATCCTTTAATGCAGGCATATGATTCTGTTGCCCTAAAAGCAGATGTAGAAATTGGAGGAACTGATCAGAAATTTAATCTCCTTCTTGGAAGATACATTCAGAAAACCTACGGACAATCTCCTCAGGTTATAATTACCATGCCAATTTTAGAAGGAACTGATGGAAAAGAAAAAATGAGCAAATCTCTTGGAAACTACATAGGTATAACTGACCCCCCTTCTGAAATGTATGGAAAGATAATGTCAATACCAGATGAACTTATCTTTCGCTATTTTCGACTGGTAACCACCTTACCAGAAGATAAAATAGACAAACTGGAAAAGGAATTCACAGAAGGAAAACTTCATCCCAAAAAAGCAAAAAAAATGCTTGCTTTTGAAATTGTCAGATTTTACTATGATGAGAAAGAGGCAAAATACCAGGATGAAAGATTTGAAAAAGTGTTCTCAAAAAAAGAAATTCCCCCTGAAATCCCTTCCTGCTCTTTTAGCTCTGGAAAAATAGGAATAGTGGAGCTTTTAAAATCAACAGGACTTGCCAAAAGTGGTTCTGAGGCAAGAAGGTTAATTCAGCAGGGAGGGGTAAAATGGGATGGAGAAAAAGTAAAGGAAATTAACAAAGTCCTCTCTTTAACCAATGAACACATTTTGCAGGTTGGCAAAAGAAGGTTCTTGCGAATAGTAAAAAATAAGGAGGAAGGTAAATGATTATAGGAGTTATGGCTGATTCTCATGATAATCTTTTTAATATAGAAAAGGCTGTTAACCTTTTCAACCAGAAAAAAGTAAATATTGTTCTGCATGCAGGCGATTTTATAGCACCTTTTGTGACAAGAAAACTAAATAAACTAAAATGCCCTCTTGTTGGAGTTTTTGGTAACAACGACGGAGAAAAAAAGGGATTGAAAGAAAAAATATTATCTATAGGTGGCAGTATTTATGAACCTCCTTTTTCTTTTGAAAAAGAGGGTAAAAAAATACTTCTTCTTCACGACCCGGCAAAAATAGAAGAAGAGGACTTTGACCTGTTTGACCTGATAGTCTGCGGTCACACCCATCAAAGTGAGGTGAAAAAAACAAAAAAGGCACTTCTCGTAAATCCAGGAGAATGTGGAGGATGGCTAACAGGGAAATCCACCATAGGTTTTGTTGACCTTGATACTCTTGAAGTAGAGATAAAATCACTGGACTGATTTTTCTTTTCTATAAACTATTCCCTGGGCTTCAGCTATGAGGTTGCCGGAGTTATCTTTTACTTTTATTCTATAAAGCCCAATTTTGGAACTTGAGTACTCCTCCTCTGCCTCAGCAAAAAGAATATCTCCAGTAGAAGGTGCTTTCACATAACTTATATTCATCTGAAGAGCCACAGATACCTTGCCATGAGAATTGGAAGCAGCAGCAAATGCCTGATCTGCCAGAGAAAAAATAAGACCTCCATGCACATACCCAAGAAAATTCTTAAAATCCTCTTTCACTCTAATGCTTACTTTGCTGTAGCCTTTTTTAACCTCCTCAAGTTTCATCCCTAAAAAGTTTGCATAAGAATCTTCTCTTATTTTTTTCTCCAGTAAAGAAAGGTTAATTCCCCCATCCATCTTTTAAACTCCTTTTTACTTATTTTCCAAAAGAAATACTCAAAGTTTTTACAACCTCCTCGTGAACTACCCCATTGGAAGCTATGTAACCTCTCACCCAGGGACTCCAGGGGTTACCGTAAATATCGCTGAGCTTTCCTCCGGCTTCTTCCACCAGCAGAGCACCTGCAGAAAAATCCCAGGGACCATGATGATAATCAATAAATATGTCAGCTTTACCCTCTGCAATATAGGAAAGGGTCCTCACGCTTGAGCCAAACATCCTCAAAGCAAAGGTCTTTCTGGCAAGCATATCAAGTCCTTTTACCACATGCTCCTTGCCAAGTTTAATGTTGCTATCATAAACTAAAAGAGCCTGACTCAGACCTCTTCTGGAAACTTTTATCCTCTCTCCATTTAAATAAGCACCCTCTCCTCTTTCAGCAAAGTAAAGCTCATCACTGCAGGGCATGTAAATTACACCAAGTATTATACTGCCCTTATGCTCCAGGGCTATAGAAACACCAAAAATCTCTATTCCCCGCACATAGTTATGGGTTCCATCGAGAGGATCAATTATCCACCTGTAATCAGAGTTCCCTTTTAACTCTTTACTTTCCTCTGACAAAATAAAATGCTCAGGATATTTTCTATTTATTATCTTTATTATTTTCTCTTCTGCCTCAACATCAACGTTGGTAACAAGATCCCCTCTTTTTTTAACTTCCACCTTTTTAATTCTGCCAAAATTATCCAGCAGAATTCTTCCTGCCTCTTTTGCTGCTTTAATTGCCGTTTTTTTCACTTTCTTCTTCCATCCTCTTTATTTTTTCAAGCCTCTTATGTTTCTTTAATATTCTCTCTATAAG
>JAGHCI010000094.1:0-5627 GCA_021160545.1 Candidatus Aerophobota bacterium
CATCGATTCAAGCTGAAATGGCTATTTAGATGGAAAGTAAGCATTTGCGTAAGAGGGATCTGTCTTGCTGAGGGTAAGGTTTAAAGGCAAATAAAATAAATAAAAAGGAGACAACAATAAGAGGTATAAATAACAGACAAAAGCCAAGGAGAAAAAGGTATTTTAAGGGTACAGAAAGAGCATATAACAAGAGATATGATAAAGTCTTGCAAAAAAATCCTGTAAAAAGAGAAAAGAAGCGCTGACTTATCAATAACTTCTTGGTTGCTTGCTATCTATCTTGGATTCATTTCCTTAGTCCTTACCTATTCTCTGGGGTCTGAATAAAACAGAGGTAATCAGAAAGCCTCCTTTTTGGTGTAGTTTTCTATAGTTTTTGTGCCGGACAGATTAATTTGAGGGAGATTTCTTGTATACAAACAATAAACATTAAGATTTACGAAAATTAGCTGCTCTATTACTATTGGAAGGAGGTGTTAACAATGGACGCAGGAAATATCCTGGGTGGATTTGCCCTTTCAAGTGCAATTTGCTGTCATCTTATCTCAAAAACACATTATGGAGTTACAAAGAGCTGGATTGCTAATAAATGGTTTTGGGCAGGCTTTTTCGGAAATCTACCCGCACTTGTGGCATTTGTAGCTCACATTTATCTTTCCCGTACAAAACCAACTTGATTACATACAATTGGAGTCAGGCCTTGAAATTAAGCATTTAGCTTGGTTAGTTACTCAGCCAGTTTTTTGGCTGATCGGGTAGGGGGTTAATCGCTTGTTGGCCTGTTAGTTGTTGGTTAAAAATGCTTGATTTCAAGGCCTGACTCCACCTTTTACTTTGCTATAAAACTGTCTGTCCAAGTTGGCTGAGGAGGACGCTTGTTTTCTCTTTGCATCTCTTGCCATTTCTCGTCTGTCAGGCGATTGCTCATAGGTTGCTTGAACTCGTAATACGAGAAAACAGCCCCGCGACATAACCTTTTGCCTTTACTATCTTTGATTATCACCCAGATGTTAAATGGTGAGCCCACACCTTCCTCAAGGACCTGCTTGGTGTTAGGATCAGTATGAACATCAGCTACCAGGTCTATCTTTTCATCAGTACTGGAGCCTATCTTTTCCATAATCTCCTCAGGAAAGCTCTTCAGGGAAGAAAGCGTGGTTCCTATGTTCCAGATGAGCTCGTATTCCTCTTTGGTTAATGGTTTTTGTGCAAGTTCTTTTTCTGATATTATCTTGAGTTTAGCCAGGAGATCTTCAAAGGCGCTTATTTTCTCTGATACTCCTTCGGGGGTAATTTCAAGCGCATTCAGGTTATTTCTAATATCATGCATCATCTCTTTTATTCTTCCATAAACCTCAGGATACGGTTCAACATAGCCATAGGTAAACTTTGGAGGAATAGCAATGCTCTTGGGTATTGCGGTATAGCTTTGTTTGGCGTAAAGTATGGTATCGTGCCTTAATTCAGCCCATGAGGCAAGGGTGGTTTGAATTTCTTTGTCTATCCAGGCGGTATTTTGCATAAATTCTGGTATGCCCTCCTTATTCTTATTTTCCTCGAGAAGAGGAAGTAAAGAATAAAGCCAGCGCCAGTAAAGATTTTGTTTCCATTCTTTCTCTTTTTTCAGAGCAAATTCCTTTTTTAATTTATCAAGTTGTTCGTAGTAATCTTCATACTCTGTGTCTCCTTCTTTTTCGAGAATCTCAAGAGCTCTTTTTGAACCAAGAATAGCCAGTATATCCAAGCCACGAGGAAAAGCTCTAACTGGCCCTACATAGGGAATAATCTCCATGGTGAATGGTCTTCTACCTCCCTTATAGGTCATCCTTTTTACTCCAAAAACAAGCTGCTGGAACATGTAGGAGTCAGGGATAAATCTTTGACCCATAAATCTGAAACCTTTGGTTGAGGTGCTAATATCACCATTTCCAGAAACTGCTGCACCAGAAAGAATCTTTGGCGGTCTTAATTTCATCGCCTCTTCAATGAAGCTGTTAAGTCTCTCCCTGTCATTGTATTTGTCAACGGTTCCTTCAGATGGAAAAATTTCTTTTATAAGTTTTATGTAATCATCGGCATAAAGGTCATCTGTCTTGCCAACAAAGTATACTATTGGCTCATAAAGCTTTCTCCACAATCTGTAAGCTTTCTCATCTCTTAAAAGAGCATCAGTCATAAGAAGAGCCTGAAGGGTCATCTTTTTTCCGTGAGTTATGGCTGGCTCTTTTTTACCAGGTTTTAGTTTGAAATCCACTCTTCCATACCACATCAAAGCGTTAAAATATCTCTTAAATTTTTCATTTCTGGTGTAGTGTCCTCTGGGGACATATTGGCTGTAGTCCTCATAGGCATAAGGAGTTTTCATAAGGGAATGTTCTTTTACATAGGTAAGAAGCTCTCTAAATCTGAAACCTTGGTGAGCTTTTATATTTTCAATTTCCTTTTTTACTATATTTTCTAAATTAAAGCTAACCTCATATTCGGGATCAAACTGTTTCTTGGCTACTGCAAAAAACCCGATATTTAGTCTGGCTGCCTCTTTCACTTTTGGATCTTTTGCTTCATTGTACTGTTGAGTAGACAGGTCAAGCATTTTATCGGTAAGTTCAACTGCTGTATCGTAAAGGCTTTCTATTTCAAGAATTCGCAAAAGGTAATCAAAAAATATGTGAGACGTATGAAGAATAGCATCTGTGGTGACAAATATAGGCTCGCCTTTCTTTTTGCATTCTGTATAGATATCATACATTTCATTCTTGTATCCGGGTGTAACCACAAAACCATTTTCTGTCAGAAGCTTTTTTGCCTTTTCTGAGAATTGGTAGATACCTTTTAACTCTTCAATGGAAAGCTTTCCATTTTCATTGCTTACCGCATACCCCGTGCAGATGAACTGAAGAAAAACAAATACAAAAATACTTACTCCCACCGCAATTTTTTTCATCATTTTAAATCTCCTTTTTATTTTTCGAGGTAGCCATTTTAGCTTACCACAAAAATAGAACTTTGCAATAACTGCGTTAAATTGTCCGAGGTGTAGCCGAGGAAATTGTGGCAATCGGGTCAGATGTGAATGGGTATAGGAGCTCCAGGATGTTTATAGAGTAAGATGAGGAGAAAAAGTAATCTTTGCCCAAAAATGTTGACGCAAAGTATATCCTTTTATATTAAACCCTCAGTATTTTATTAAACTTCTCTCCATCCTTAAATGGTCCGATCAAAGCAAGGTTTAGCTTATTATCTTGAAATATATCGTTTGCTACCCTTCGAATATCTTCGGAGGTTACTTTATCTATTCTTTCAAATGTCTGATTTACGGTTAGTATTTTTCTTTTGAGTATCTCCTGGTAGCCTAACCAGAAAGCTACTGCACTTGATGATTCCAGGCTCAACAAGAGTTTTCCTTTAATATACTCCTTAGCTTTGGTCAATTCATTATTTGGGACCTTTTTGTTTTTCATTTTACAAAATTCATCCAGAATAACCTTTATACTTTCATTGACTTTATCGTTACCTACACCGGCTTGAACAAGCAAATACCCAGTGTCAGTGTAATTTTTTGATGAGCAGTGAATATAGTAAGCTAACCCTCTTTTTTCTCTAACTTCTGTAAAAAGACGGGAGCTCATCCCTCCACCAAGGATTGAAGCCAAAACCTCCAGGACGAAGTAATCTTCAGAGTTCAAACCATAGGATCTTACTCCTAAACAAAGATGTGTCTGGTCTGTCTTCTTGTAATGAACTAAACTTGCCGGTTTATCCTGCGTCTCTCTGATAGGAGATTTAGGCATATATCCGTCCTCTTTTATGCTTTTAAAGTACTCTATTACCTCTCCTGCTGTTTCTTCCTCATCAATGTTACCTGTTACAATAACGACCGTGTTGGATGCTACGTATTGTCTTTCAAAATACTCTATTAGCTTATCCCTGTTTAAAGCTTTAACATTTTCCTTAGTTCCTATAATTGGCCATCCTAAGGATTGATCTCCATAAAGCAATGCCTCAAAAAGATCTCTCACGTAGGAGGCGGGTGTATCAAGATCCATGTTTATCTCTTCAACAATTACTCCCTTTTCTTTCTCAATATCCTCAGGGTTTAACTTTGAATTTAAAAATATGTCTGAGATTACATCCATAATCAGCTTTTTATGCTTTGAGGCAACTTTAGCATAATAACCTGTATATTCCTTAGAGGTGAAAGCATTGTACTCTCCACCCACCCTGTCAATTTCTTCTGTAATATCTAAAGCTGTTGGTCTTTTCTTTGTTCCTTTGAAGAGCATGTGTTCTAAGAAATGGGAAATTCCATTTGTCTGCTTGGTTTCATATCTTGAACCGGTAGCGACCATAACTAAAACAGTTACTGTTCTTGTTTCTCTCATCGCAGATGTTACAAGTCTTAATTTATTCTCGAAAGTTGTCTTTTTAAACATATGCATCAGCTCCTGTTTTTAGTGCCATTTTAATAAGTGTTTTCCTTGAAGTCAATTCAGGTATTTCTGAAATCAGGGTGTTCTCATCTTTCCCCCCTTTTGCTTATTCTTAACTTGCCATCTCTATGTTTTTTCGTGGTAAAAACTCATGTAGACATCAATGCTGAGCCGAGGAAAATAAGAAGGTATGTATACTGGGTAGATTAACTTTTTCCAAAAAGTCCTTCCTTATAGAATCTTCTTAGTGTATTAATAAGGGTAGTATAATAATAAGTGTGTACTTTCTGAAGATCTTGACCAATAAAGGAAAATGGCTTATCCTCCCTTAAAAACCAAAAGAACCTGCTCTTTAAGAGCAGAAAAAGGAGAGAAAGATACATGGAAAGTATAGTACAAAAGAGGGTAGAAAGTCAAGAAGAAAAGAAGCTGCAAAAGGTAGAGGGATACATACAGAGTATTGAACCAGAGAAGTTCTGGGAGGAGTTAGGAGTAGTAATAAGGGAAGGTATCCGTATTGCACTGGAGAAAGCAATAAACTATGAATTTAGCCAGTTCATCGGTGCTCTTGAATATGAGAAAACCCCTAACCGCAAAGATGTTAGGAATGGTTACAGGACAAGGAATTTCGAGACAGTTTATGGACCCCTGGAGGATATAAAAATTCCCAGGGCACGAAATAGCTCTTTTACAAGTAGGATCGTCCCTAGATTCAAGCGCAGACAGGGCAGGATAGCTCGTCTTATCTCCCGGATATTCCTCTTTGGCCTTTCTACAAGGGACATTAAGAAAGTGTCCAAACACCTCTACGGGAAAACCTACTCCCCAGGCCTTGTATCAAGGTTCAACAAGGAGCTGGGTGAAGCTCTAACTCTCTGGCAAGAGCGACCCATCGAGAAGGAGATAACCTATCTTTACCTTGATGCTGTAAATCTTCCCATAAGGAGAGATAAAACATCAAAGGAGGCGCTTCTTTGTGCTGTTGGTGTCACTGAGGATGGGGAGAAAGAGTTTCTGGATTTTATGCTGGGTGGAAAAGAGTAAAAAGTTCTCTTGGGAGAAGTTGCTCCTTCGGTTAAAAAGAAGGGGACTTTCTGAAGAAAAGCTTGGGGCTTGTCATTGGATACATTTCCAACAGGAAAGTCTTTGTATCAGGATAATGTTCTCGTTAGCTAAAGTTAGTAAATGAAAGTTGGG
>JAGHCI010000066.1:0-6375 GCA_021160545.1 Candidatus Aerophobota bacterium
AAGGAAGCTACCCTCCACGGTAATAATTGAGATTGAGGAAAGGTTCCCTTATGCTTGTGTGGAAAGAAAAGATGGAATTTGGGAGGTGGATGAGGAAGGTGTTATCCTTAACAGGCTAAAGGATACAAAAGGGTTTCCTCTAATCTGTGAGATTGACCCTGTCAGGGATAAAAAGCTCCTGTTAGAAGCTATAAAGGTCATTAAAACCCTGCATCTTGTTAATTTAAATCCAAAAAAAATTACTTTTGAGAAAGAGAAAGGAATTGTAGTTGAGCTTGAAAAAGGTTTACATCTTATCCTTGGTACAAACCCCAACTATAGATACTTTTTTTATCTTCCTTACATTTTCGAGGATGCAAAGAGGAGAAAAGAGCAATTTTCCTTTCTTGATTTGAGATTTGAGGGTCAAATTATAGCCTCTTTAAAGTAGTAGATTTATATTGGTTTAAGACTCCTTTTCATAAGATCTTTCAGTGCAGATTCTGGTTTTTTCCCGTTGTAAAGGATTTGAAAGATCTGTTCCTGCACAGGCATCTCCACATGTAAAGATGCTGCAAGATAGTGTATCGCCTTGCTGGTAAAATATCCTTCTACAAGCTTTCCTTCTCTTTTCATTAGCTTTAAGGCTTTTTCTACAGAGCCTTCTTTTACAATGAGTTCTCCAAATTTTTTATTTCTTGTGTTGCCAAAGCAGCTTGTCATTATATCTCCCATTGCTGCCTGTCCCCCAAAGTTGAAAGTCTTTTCTTTTGCTCCGAGTTTTAAAGCCAGTCTTTTTATCTCAAGACTTCCTCTTGACAAAAGTGCCCCCTTTGTGCTTGAGGCATATCCGAGAGCATCAGCCATTCCTGAGGCTATTGCTAAGGGATTTTTTAAAGCTCCAGCAATCTCAACTCCTATCACGTCGTCGTTTCGATAAACTCTGAATTTCTGGCTGGAGAAAATTTCCTGGAGTTTTTTGGCAATTTTTTGTTCTTCACAGGCTATTTCTGCTGCCAGGGGGTCACCCTTTAGCATTTCGCCTGCTATTGTTCCTCCAGAAAGGACAGCATAATGATAAGGTTTTTGTATTTCTTCTTTTAAGATTTCAGAAATCCTTCTGCCTGTGCCAATTTCAATTCCCTTGGCAACATTTAATATGACTACGTTTTTTTTAAGATAGTTTGTGAGTTCTTTTGCAAAAGATCTTATTCTCTGGGTTGGCACAGCAATAACTATTATTTCAGATAGTTCTGTAACTTTTTCTAAGTCCTGTGTTGGGATAACATTTTCTGGAATAGAGTAATCTTTAAAGTGAAGAGGGTGTTTTCTTTTTTCAATCAAACTTTCTATAATTTTTTTATCCCTGTCATAAACCAAAATTTTTCTTTGAGGATATTTTAAAGCAAGATGTCTTGCTAAGACAAAGCCAAACATACCCATTCCTATTATGCAGACTCTTTCTTTCATTTTAATTTTGTTTCAGAAGAAATTCTTTAACCATTCCCTTATTCTCACATTAAGTTTCTTCTTTAAGGCAAGCTCCTTTTTTGCTTTGACTCCCCATAACAAAAGCCCCACGGCCGTTGCATAAGAAGGATCAAGTATTTGTTTGGAACCTATTTTAGGATAACCTATGCGACAGGGAAGGTTGAGTTTTTCTTCGGCTTTTTCTTTTATTCCGGGAAGAAGAGAACAACCACCTGTAAGAACCACACCAGATGTAATAAGTCCTTTGTATCCACTGTTTCTTAATTGAAGATCTACAAGTTCAAAAAGTTCCTCAAGACGAAGTTGAATTATGTGGACAAGAGTTGATCTTTTTACTCTGTACTTTCCTCTCCCGGCAACACCTTCTACTTCTATATTCTCGTCCTGTGCGAGATATTCAACCGATGCCATTCCGTAGTGAATTTTAATTTTCTCTGCTTCCTCTCGGGGAATGTGCAAGCCCACTGCTATGTCATTGGTCAAGTGGTTGCCTCCAACCGGTATAACTTTTGTAAATCTTAAACCTTCTCTTAAAAATACTGCAAGGTCTGTTGTCCCTCCTCCTATATCAAGTAAAGCCACCCCCAGGTCTTGTTCCTGAGGTGAGAGAGTAGATACTCCTGATGCAAGAGGTTGAAGAACAAGTTTTTCTACCTGATAGCCGGCATTTTGAACACTATCTTCTATGTTGCGGCAGCAACCAGAAGAAGCTGTAACAAGATGCACTTTAAGTTGCAAATTTGCTCCTCTCATACCCACAGGATTTTCTATTCTGTCCTGACCATCAACAATATAATCCTGGGTTAAAACATGTATAATCTCTCTCTCCGGGGGAAGAACTATTGAAGAGGCTTTTTTAAAAGCTTCCTCTACGTCTTTTTGAGTAATTGTGTTGTCTATATTTGTTATAGAGACAAAACTTTGATTGTCCTTCCCTTCAATGTGAGAGCCTGCAATACTAACCCATAAGCTTCCAATTTTTCTCCCCGCATCAAGTTCTGCATTTTTCACTGTTTTTTTTATCTGCAAAGAGGCCTTTTCTATATTGGTTATTACTCCTTTGGTTACCCCTTTTGAGTGGGTAATGCTCGAACCTAAAATTTCAAGCCCCTTTTCCGTGCTTTTTCCCACTATTGCACATATTTTACTTGTTCCTATGTCAAGTCCTGCTAAGAGGTCTTTTTTTTGCTTCATCAGGGTAAGTCTTTTTAAGTAATTTTTTATGATAATTTTTTTTTAACTCATCTCATACCAGTTTCTGCCAATTTTTGTTTCCACCACCAGGGGAACTGAAAGCTTTACAACCTTTTCCATTTCTTCTTTAACTATTTTTCTTGTTCTTTCTATTTCATTTTCTTGGACTTCTAAGAGCAGCTCATCGTGAATTTGAAGAACAATCCATGCTGTGCTCTTTTCTTTTTTTATTCTGTGGTAAAGATTTATCATGGCAAGTTTTATAAGATCAGCTGCACTTCCCTGAATAACAGAATTTATAGCAATTCTTTCAGCAAGTTTTCTCCTTCTTATATTTGAAGAGTTAATCCAGGGGATATATCTTGTTCTTCCCATTAAAGTTTTAACAAAACCTTTTGTTTTTGCCTCATCAATTGTTTTTTCTATGTAATTTTTTACCTCAGGATAGCGAGAAAAATAAAGGTTTATATACTCCTGTGCCTCTTTTTCGGTAATTTCAAGACTCCTTGCAAGTCCAAAGGGGCTTATGCCGTAAATTATTCCAAAGTTTACCGCTTTTGCTTTTCTTCTCATTTCGGGAGTTACACCAAGAGGCAAAACGCCAAATATCTCTGCTGCTGTTTCCCTGTGGATGTCCTCTCCTCTGAGAAAAGCTGATATGAGATGCTTATCCTGCGAAAGGTGAGCAAGAATTCTCAACTCTATTTGTGAGTAATCAGCAGATAAAAGAAGATGCCCTTTTTCTGCAATAAAGGATTTTCTTATCTTCTGACTTAGCTTTTCTTTTACAGGAATATTTTGCAGGTTCGGTTTAAAAGAGGAAAGTCTTCCAGTGGATGCAGTTGTCTGGCTGAAGGAGGTGTGAATTCTTCCTGTAGAGAGACTAACCATTTTTAACAAAGGTTTTATATAAGAGGATTCCAGTTTCAAAAGATGTCTGTATTGAAGTATTTTTTTAACGCAGGGATGCATGGAAGATAAGGTTTTAAGAACCTCTTCGCTGGTGGAATAGCCTGTTTTGGTTTTTCTAAAAGATGGTAGCTTTAATTTCTCAAAAAGAATTTTTCCAACTTGCTGAGAGGAGTTCAAATTAAACTTCTCACCAACTTCCCCATATATTTCCTTTTCAAGTTTTATGCGTTTTTCTTTCACTTCCTCAAGAAATTCCTTCAGGAATTTTGTGTCTATTTTTACTCCTCGTATTTCCATTTCAACGAGCACCTCAATAAGGGGCATTTCTACTTTTTCAAAGAGGTGCCACATTTTTTTAGTTTTAAGTTGATTTTGCAAGATAGGGTGAAGTCTTTTTATGAGGTTATGAAGAGAAGCCAAAGAAAGGTCCTTTGGCTTTTCTCCTAAGAATTCAAGAGAAATCCTCTCAAGTGTATATTTTCTTAAAGAAGGATTAAGCAGGTAAGCGGCTATACCTGTATCAAATTCAATTCCCTTAAGATTTATACCCCATTTTCTTAAATTAACCGCTATATTTTTGAGATCATGTCCCACTTTTTTTATATCTGGGGAGCTCAGATTTTTTTTCAGGTTTTCAATTAACTTTTCCTGATGATTTTCTTCTGGTTCACCGGTTAATAAAATAATTTTTTCTTCAGAACTGTAGGAAGATATGGCAATTTTAAAGTTAGAATTTTCCTGATGCATGGATAATATTAAAAGGGAATGAGAAGGAGAATTATTCTCTGAATTTTTTTCCTTTTTTAGGCTTTCATCTGTGCTGATACTTTTAATTAATTCCTTGAATTCAAGCTCTTTGAAGATCTCAAGGAGAGCCTTTAAGTCAGGGTTTTTTACCTTTAGTTTCTCCAGGTTAAATTCTAAAGGAACTTCAGTAAAGATTGTGGCAAGTTTTTTGCTTAATTTTATTTTATCTACATTTTCTTTTATCTTTGTGGCCAAATTTGGAGGTAATCTGTCAATATTGGAGAGAATATTTTCTACATTGCCAAAATTTTTAATTAACTCCTTTGCACCCTTTGGCCCAATTCCTGGAACGCCGGGTATGTTGTCAGATGTATCTCCTACAAGAGAAAGGTAATCGGCTATCTGTTCAGGGTAAACGCCAAGCCTTTCCTTTACTTTCTGAATGTCAAAGGTTTCTGTTTTGGATATTCCCCTTTTAAATCTTACTATAACCACAGAAGGTGAGATTATCTGGAAAATATCTTTGTCCCCTGTAAATATTTTTACCTTAAGTCCTGCCTTCTCACCTTTTTTAGCAAGGGTTGCAATAATATCGTCAGCCTCGTATTCTTCTTCCTCAAAAACGGGTATTTTAAAAGCTTCAAGTATTTTCTTAACAAGAGGTATCTGCAGGGAAAGTTCCTTTGGTGTTTCTGGACGAGTAATTTTATAATCCTTCCACTTTTTATGACGAAATGTTTTCTTACCTTTGTCAAAAGCGCAGGCCATGTAATCCGGTTTTTCCTCCTTTAAAAGTTTTATCAAAATCCTGGTGAATCCGTAAACTCCTCCCGTTGGAATTCCCTTCTTTGTAGAAAGGGGTGGAAGCGCGTAAAATGCCCTATAAAGTAAGGAGTTACCATCAATTAAGATTAATTTACTTTCTTGGGAAATCATTGTTCTTTTTTCTGAAGAATAAATTATAGCAAAATTACCTGTGGTGTAAAATTGGAATGTATTCTTAAATTCCTTTGACTATTGACAATTTTGGCTGAAATGGTATCTTAAAATTGCAATTTAAAGGGGGTGGAAGAAATGCGCAAGAAGTCAAAGTTTTTTACTCTTCTAATTATTCCAAATTCCTGTGGCAAGGTTCGAAGGATAGTTATTCCAAGGTTTCTGGTAACTTTTGTCATACTGGCTTTTGGTATTTTTGTTTTTTTTCTTCTTTATTTTATAGGTGAATACAAGGTTACCAGGGAGAGGCTTGCTTATCTTAAAAATCTTGAAGAGCTTACCCAGGTTCAGCAAAGAAAGATAGCTTTTCTTGTAAAAAGGGTGGAGGAATTTGATAAGACCTTAAATAAGTTAAAAGAGACAGAAGCCCGTTTAAGAAATATGGCAGGTATCGGAGGGGGAGAGGAGGGAATCTCTGAAGAGAATTCAGGGAGAGGAGGACCTGAAAAATATATGTTTTCTGATGAGCCAATTAAAGAAAAGATAATAGAGGACCCGCTTCAAGCAATTCAGAAGATAGAGGGAACCTTTAAAGTTTTGGAAAAGGAGGCAGTTCTTCGAGAAAGAAACTTTGATAAAATTAAAAGAGTAATAGAAGAAAATAAGTTTGTTTTTGCTTCTACTCCCAATATATTTCCTGTAAAAGGATGGATATCCTCAGGTTATGGGTGGCGAATAAATCCCTTTACTCACAGAAAGGAGATGCATGAGGCAATTGATATAGTGGCTCCCTGGGGGACTCCGGTGAAGGCTTCCTGTCAGGGTAAAGTTGTGTGGGCCGGCTGGAAGCAGTTTTACGGCCTTGTTGTAAGGATTCAAAATGAGCTTGGATACACCACCATTTATGCTCATCTTTCAAAAATTTTAGTAAAAAAAGGAGATAAGGTAGAAAAAGGGCAGATTATAGGCAGAGTTGGAAGTAGTGGGCGGAGCACAGGTCCTCATCTTCATTTTGAAGTTTGGAAGAACGGAAAAACTCTTAATCCTCTAAAGTTAATGGTGGAACCTCTTGATTTTTCTTATTAAATAAATTATATATTAAAGGCGGGATTATGT
>JAGHCI010000046.1:0-3077 GCA_021160545.1 Candidatus Aerophobota bacterium
AGAAAGGGATTTGTGGTTATTAATTTTATAGAATCTGCTATTTTCTCAGGTATTGCCTCTGCTGTTAAAATCCATCCAAAAAGATTGGCGGTGGCAATTATTACAAGAACAGGACCTATTAAAATTCCTGTCTCAAGCAAAACTTTTTTAAGTTTTGAGAAGGTAAGTTTTCTGTAAACAAAAAACCCAATTACAAGAGCATAGAATACGGCAATGGTGGCAGCCTCTGTTGCTGTAAAGACACCTGTTAGTATTCCACCAATAATTATGAGAGGCATTATAAGACCTACTATAGCCTCGTAGGTTATTTTAGCAGCTTTTTTAAGAGAAATTTCCTCTCGCCGGAGTGGGTGATGCTTGATTTTAGCATAAAAGGCAGCTATTGCTATCTGGACAAGTCCTAAGAGTATTCCCGATAACACCCCCCAGAAAGAGTTTGGCAATGGAAACCTGAGCTATAGCTCCATATACGAGCATGGCAAGACTTGGTGGGATTACAGGACCTATCACAGAGGAAATAGCTGTTACTGCAGCACTGTAGTCAGCACGATAACCCTGCTTGATCATTGCGGGAATCATTACAGATCCTATGGCAGATGTGTCGGCAGCGCCTGTTCCTGTAATTCCTGCAAAGAGCATACTGGCAACAATGTTGACATAGGCAAGTCCTCCTCTCAAACGTCCAAGAAGAAGGGAGGCAAAGTCAACCAGTTTATCGGTTATTCCTGTCTCATTCATGAGTTTTCCAGCCACAACAAAGAGGGGAACAGCAAGAAGCAGGAAAGAGTTAAGACCAATAAACATTCTCTGGGGAATAAGAACAAGGGGCATTTCTAATCTGAGAAGATAAGCAAGAGAGCTTATCCCCAGCACAAAAGCAATGGGAACTCCAATAATTATGAGGATGATAAAAATAGCAAGGATCACTTCTTTTTCTCCCTGTTTTTGCTTTTGCTATTCTTATCACCAGTTACAAACAGTGAAATTAAGGAGTTTAAAAGAGAAAAAATATTACCAAAAAACATAAACAAAAGCCCTGTCATTAAGAAAAGATAAATGAGGCGCATGGGAATCCTCAAAGCAGGACTTAGTGTTCTTGTTAGTGTTGCCTGTTCAATAAGCGGTCTTGTAAACATAATGGCAAACAGAAGGAAAATTGAAATGAGGATTTTAGAGATAACAGAAATTGACAGTTTTATCCTTTTTGGTAAAAGCTCCACAATGGTGTCCACTGAAAAAAATTTGTCATGTAAAAGTCCCATGGTTGCTCCCCAGAAGGTGAAAGAAAATAAAAGATAAGTTGCAAGTTCATTGGACCAGGTCAGGGGAGAGTGCAGAACATATCTGAAAAACACAGCAATGTTGGTGGTGGCAATAAGAACTACAAGGCTTAGAATACACAAAACCTGGCATATTTTATCGAGTATTGTGCTTGCTTTATTAAGTGCTCTTTTCATTTGTCTTTTTAAAAATAGTGGACCCTGATCTGGTGAAAAGTCAGGGCCCACCGGGATTTTTCACCTTTTTACAGTGATATTCCGTACCATTCCTCCTCTTTCACAGTTTCACCTATTTTTCTTATCTTTCCTACCATTTCTCTTGCCCATTCGGCTGTATCCTCTGGAAGATCACCATATAGCCAGTCATAAACAGGCTCTGTAGCTTTAACAAAAGGCTCAAGATCTTCCACTCCATTCACAATAAGTCCTGTTTCCTCCTGCATTTTCTTTATAGCCCAGCCTCCCTTCTCCAGAGCATCCTGCCTCATTTTCTTTCTCCAGATAGAGATGCTCTTTGTTATGGCAAGTTGCTGATCCTCTGGCAATTTTTCCCAGGTTTTCTTGCTCATAAGAAGGATTCCTGCGTTGGAAACAACAGGAAGAAGGGTTAGATATTTTTGAACCTCGTGAAATTTCATTCCATAAAGTGTGAGAGGTCCGTTTTCGTTTCCATCTACAACACCTGTCTGCAAAGCAGTGTAGAGCTCACCAAATGGAAGGGGAGTGGGATTTGCTCCTAAATATTGATAAGCTTTAACGTGGAGAGGAACTTCCATGGTTCTTATTTTCAGTCCTTCAAAATCTTCCAGGGTCTTTATCGGTCTTACGTTGTTCATTGGGAGTCTGAAATCAGGCGCAGCAATAGCAAGGACCTTCAATCCAACTTTTTCTCCCTGCTCTCTGCATTTTTGCAGGATAAGCTGTCCAACATTGCTGTCCATAACTTTCATCCAGTGCTTTGGTCCTTTAAAAAGGAAAGGAAGATTTAGAATTCTCAATGCGGGGATGAAGGTTCCTGTTACTCCTATGGAGGTTGCCTGCAGGTCAACAGTTCCAAGCTGCAGACCCTCTGTTATGTCTCTTTCTCCTCCCAGCTGACCGTAGGGGTATACCTTTACTTTCAGGGCTCCATTGGTAAGTTCCTCTACCTTCTCACCAAAGGCAACTCCTGCGGTGTGATAAAAGTAAATTGGTGCATTGGCATGGCCATATTTCAAAGTTTTTGCTGCTGCTGAGGCAAAAATCGCACTACTGAAAATCATAAAAGTTGCAACCACTACTGCCAGAAGTTTTTTCTTTTTTATCTTCATTGCCTCCTCCTTAAATTTTTAAATTTTGAAGCTTTCTCACCCACAATTAAGTTAAATCATCACCTCCTTTCCTTTTTTATGTCACTACTCCTCAAGTAGGTCTTTTTCTATGTTTTCCAAGTGTTCATACATCCGTGCCGAGGCAACCCTGCTATCTCTTTTTTCAATGGCACTGAAAATAACTTCATGGTCTTTAAGATTTCTTTGAAAATGTCCTGGTCTGTTCCAGGTTTTTTCTTTGAGTTTCATCCAGAGTTTTTCCTTTAAAGCCTCCATAAGGTAAGTCATGGTTGAAAAAAGAATACTGTTGTGGGCAGCTTTGGCTATATTGATGTGGAACTCTCTGTCTGCCTGCATTGCTTGAGAAATATCTTCCTCGCTTTCCCTCAATTTGTCCAGAGACTCCTTAATAGCCTCTATGTCCTCTTTTGTTGCCTTTTTTGCTGCAATAGCTGCAACCTGCACTTCAATTGCTTTTCTTGCCTCC
>JAGHCI010000135.1:0-2678 GCA_021160545.1 Candidatus Aerophobota bacterium
AAATAAAGCTATAAAAAGAAAAATAAAAGTAATAAAAGCAAATGCTGAAAATCTTCCCTTTCCATCAAATATTTTTGGTGGGATAGCCATAATAGTGACCTTATGTTTCTTGGACAACCCATCCAGAGCTTTAAAGGAATGTTTCCGTGTCCTGAAAAACAAAGGTAAAATTGTTCTGGGGATAGTTCCAAGAGAAAGCAAGTGGGGAGAATTTTACCTGAAAAAGAAAAAAGAGGGACATCCTTTCTATTCTGTAGCACACTTTTATACTGTGAGGGAAGCTGTGAGCCTTTCAGAAAAAGTTGGATTCAAATTGGAAAACATATTTTCAACCCTCTTTGAGCAACCGGAAAATTGCCAGGATATAAAACCTTACCCTCCCCTGCCAGAATACACAAAAAATGCAGGATTTGTTTGTATAAAGCTGGAAAAACCCGGTTAAAAAGATGGAAAAAAGCGAAAAAACATCTCTTTTCTCTTTATTAATAAACCTTTTACTTGCCTTTCTAAAATACCTGCTGGGTATATTGTCAGGAAGTCTTGCCTTGATAGCAGACTCTATTCACTCACTATCTGATGTTATCGGCTCAGCAGCAATGCTTATAGGCCTTAGAATATCCAAACGCAAAAGCAAAAGTTTCCCTTATGGGCTTTATAAAGTGGAAAATTTGATTGCCTTTATTAGCTCTCTTCTAATATTATTTGCCGGATATAAAATTGTCTTATCGGCAATAAAAAGTGAAAACACTACCACAGTAAAAACTACATACCCTGTTATGATAGGCATTTTCTCTATTATAGCAATCATTTACGGATTTATGAGGTATGAAAAGAAGGTAGCAAGGATAACCCAGTCTCCTTCTATAGCTGCAGATGCCGAAGAATATAAGACAGACCTTTATGCAATCTTTGTTATCCTGGGAAGTGTTTTGGGAAATTTTTTGAACTTACATTTTGATAAAATAGCTTCTATTGTAGTATCAATCTTTGTATTCAAGGCAGGTGGAACGCTTTTTGTAAATGCTATAAGGGTATTACTGGACGCATCAGTTGATTTTGAAACCCTTGATAAAGTAAAAAGTATTATTCTTGAAGAGCCCAGAGTACAAAGGGTAAAATCACTCACTGGCAGAAACTCCGGTAGATATAAATTTATAGAGGCAGAGATAATCTTAAAAGTAAAGGAACTTGAAAAGGCACATAATATAAGCAAGAAATTGGAGAAAAGGATAAAAAAAAGCATTCCACATGTTGACCACATCTTAATTCACTATGAGCCTATCAAGAAAGAATTTATAAATATAGCCATACCCTATGAGATGAGTAATAACACGATAAGTGAGCACTTCGGTGATGCTCCTTCTTTTCTTATCTTAAAAGTAAAAACAGATAGCAAACATCTTGTTAAAAAAGATACCATTATCAACCCCTTTTTACTGGAGGAAAAAGGAAAGGGGATAATGGTAGCAGAACTTCTGGTAAAAAATAATGTGGATGTTGTGGTGGTGAAAAATAAATTTCACGGCAGAGGCCCTGAGTATGTATTTAAAGATGCGGAAGTCCAGGTAAAATTCACAACGAAATCTTCCATAGAAGAAATAATAAAGGAGTTGGGGGTAAAGCAATAAAATGATTGCTCTAATACTAATCCTTGGAACTATTATAGGTTTTGGAGTTTGGATATACTGGCCAGAGCTTTTTATTGGAGCAGGATGGAGCCCTACACCCTTGAAAACTGTTAGAAAAATGTTACAAATGGCCAAGGTAAAAAGTGATGACTTGCTATACGACCTTGGCTGTGGAGATGGAAGAATAATAAAAATGGCAACTTCTGAGTTTGGCGCAAAAGCAGTAGGAATAGAGGCAGATCCCCTGCGTTTTTTATTTTCTCTAATAAGGATAAAAATTACGAAAGCAGGGAAAAAAGCAAAAGTTATCTGGGGAAATTTCTTCAATATTAACTTGGAAAAAGCCACAGTAATAACAGTTTTTCTTTCCCGCGAGGTAAATGAAAAACTTAAAGAAAAATTCCAGAAGGAGCTTCGTCCAGGAACTCGCATAATCTCCTATTACTGGGTTTTTCCCGGGTGGAGAATATCCAAAATTGATGAGTCCCACCAGATTTATCTTTATAAAATAGGGGAACACAAATAATTCACTTGAATTTTGTTATCTGCACAATAAGATTTCTTCTTTTGCCTCCATCAAGCTCAATGTAAAGCACAGCTTGCCAGGTACCAAGCAAAAGTCTCTTCTCCTTTATAGGAATAACGACCGACTGTCCTATAAATGTATTAAGGATATGAGCGTGAGCGTTTTCCTCTCCCTTCATTCCTCTGTACTTTGCATTATGCTTGTAACCTGCTTCCAAAGGGACAAGTCTTTTATAAGCGTGTAAAAGATCATCCCACAGCTCAAGATCTGGTTCATTTATGGTAATAGCTGATGTGACGTGAGGATTGTAGATTAAAACACTTCCTTCAGAAACATGTTTCTCTTCCACAATTTTTTGAACTTTATCAGTTATATCCACAATTTTTAAATACTCCTCAGTGAATACCGGGATACTCTCCCATAAAACCTCCATTCTCTATACCTCCTGATAAAAATATTTTTTCTTTTGGTATATTAAATTCTTCCCGGGAAATGTCAAAATAGGAGGGGTAATTTTCAAAAAA
>JAGHCI010000129.1:0-4666 GCA_021160545.1 Candidatus Aerophobota bacterium
GCGTATCCTACAACCCCTATCCTTAAAGGTGCAATTCCCTTATCTATAAAATACCTTGCAACACTTATTGCCCTTGCAGAAGAAAGCTCCCAATTTGAAGGGAACCTCTCTGTATGTATGGGGAGGTTGTCCGTGTGACCTTCTATTACAATCTCGTTGGGAATTTCCCTCAAGAGGGCAGCAATTTCATCAAGTAAGGGAAAAATATCCCTTTTAAGATTTGCTTTTCCAAGGTCAAAGAGTATGGGACTGCTAAGACTCACCCTGACTCCTCCTTTAACAACCTCCACCCTAACTTCTCTTGAAAGACCTCTGGATGTAACAGCGTATCTTATTTTCCCCGCAATAGCCTCGCTCTCTCTCACTATCTGAGTAGGAGAAACAATAGCAGGCTTTGTTTTCTCCATAACTCCAAGTGCTCCTCTGAGAGAGCCAAGAGCTTGCTCTACCTTACCTTTGTTTAAACTTGTTGCTGCAAAAATCATGACAAAAAAAGTAAGCATTAAAGACATTGCATCTGCAAAAGTTGTAAGCCAGACAGGGTCTCCGGATTCTTCTGTTTTTCTCTTTATTCTTTTTTTCATTATCTTCTCTCCACCTTTATCTTATCTCTTATGCCAGGTGAAATAAAAGATTTCAACTTATCCTCAACAACACGAGGATTATCTCCTGATTGAATTGCCACTATTCCTTCCATAATAAGTCTTTTATTTAAAACCTCCTCCTCACTTCTCACCCGGAGCTTCCCGGCAATGGGTAAGAAGACGAGGTTTGCCATCAAAGCTCCATAAAAGGTTGTAAGCAGGGCTGTTGCCATACCCTGACCGATTTTTGAAGGATCATCCAGTGAGCGAAGCATCTGAATTAAACCAATAAGTGTCCCAATCATCCCGAAGGCAGGAGAGTATGTTGCCATGGCGTTAAATATATCCTGTCCCCCCTTATGTCTTTCCTGCAGAGCCTCAAGGTCTATGGTTAAAATTTCTCTTATCACCTCAGGGGGCGTTCCATCCACTGCAAGTTGCACTCCCTTGCGGAAAAAGGGGTCATCTGTCCCTGAAATCCTCTCCTCAAGAGCAAGAACTCCTTCTCTTCGAGCTATACGGGCAAACTCAACAAGTGTTGCTATGATTCCTTCAGGAGAGGTCTCTTTATGAAAAAAAGCTTTTTTTACAACCTTCATCACCCCAAAAACCTTTGACATGGGGAAATTTATGAGAGTTGCCCCTATTGTTCCTCCCACAGTAATCATCAAAGAGGGAACATTTATAAAAACAACAAGTCCCCCTCCTCCCTGAAGAATAGCCATTAAAACAAGACCAAGTCCTGCACTAATCCCTGCTATGGTGGTAATATCCATCCCTTCACCTTGTTTTCTTATTTTCTCAATTAAAAATTAAGAGTCAGAAAAATTCTCAATAAACCGATAATAAGCTATAACTTTTTTTATTACCTCATCCACAGATTCTCTTACAAGAATTTTATCTCTGGTTGTGAGAGTAATAACAGTATCCGGTGTGCTTTCCACAAATTTTATAAGTCTTGCATTTATCACAATTTCTCTTCCGTCAAGACAGGTAAGCTTAACCATATAACATCACCTTTTTACCTATCTTTTTATATTCACAAGCTCCTGCAAGATTTGATCCGAGGCAGTGATAACTCTTGCATTAACCTGAAAGCCTCTCTGTGCAACAATTATCTCTGTAAAGCTCTTGGCAAGATCCACATTGGACATCTCCAGAGTTGAGGGAGAGATAATACCTCTTGTGCCTGTTCCTGGTGTTCCTATCTGGGGCATTCCTGAGTTAAGTGACTGCTCGTAGAGGTTATCACCTGCTTTGTAGAGTCCCTCAGGATTTGCAAAATCAGCAAGGGCAATCTGAGCAAGAGTTTTATTCACACCGTTGGTAAATATGCCCGTGATAATTCCCGCATCATCAATGGATATATCATCAAGCGTCCCACTGGGGTAGCCATTTTGCTCTTTTAGGGTAGCTGAGAAATTGGCAGCAAACTGGGTTATGCCATTAAATTTGTTAATTGTCCCGAAATCAAGATCTATCTTCATTTCATCAGCACCACCACTTCCATCAGAGTCAAAGGTTATCTGAGTGGTGGTTACCCCGGCAAGAGAGCCATCGGAATTGAAGGTTAAAGTCCCACTATCTCCTGTTACAGAGCTTGCATCCTGGTAAGGGACAATAGCCTGCCAGTTCCAGGTGTTACTTACACCACTTTCTGTATCTTTGGCAAAAAGAAGAGTAATAACCTGCGCATTTCCCAGAGAATCGTAAGTTGTAACAAAGGTTGTATAGTCTGCACTTCTTGAACCCTCAGCAGTTGTCCCCTGGGTCCCTGCAGAGATAGGTGTATCAAAGACACCATAAGCATTAAATTCACTTTTACCTGCACACTGCATTTGAAGATTTGTTATATCCACAGAATCTGCTGTGACCTGAAGACTACCGTCACTTCTGACCATCACAGTCTCATTTCCTCCTGTAGCGCTTCTTATAGCGTTTTGAAGTGCATAGGCAAGATCAGATAAATTCGAATCTTCTGTTACGGTATAGGAACCGGAGATGGGATTTCCCCCGGCATTACCGGAAAACTGAATTACATCTCCTACATGAAGATTCATGGGATTCCCATGAGCATCAAAAAGTTTTGTGAGTAATGTGGTTGAAGAAGCATAAGTTGGCTCCGCTTCTGCATTAAGATTACCGACAAAACTTATGTAAGTTGTAGCTCTGGCAGGAAGCCTTTGCTGAAAATCTATGGTTATATTCCCCAGAACTTTGCTAAGCTCACCACTTTCATCAGCCATATATCCCTGCACCATGTACCCGTCACTGTTAACAAGATTACCCTCAAGGTCAAAGTCAAAAGCTCCAGCTCTTGTATAATACTGTTTCTCACCATCTGTCAGAATAAAAAAACCATCTCCCTGAATAGCAAGATCTGTTTTCTTCTGAGTGGACATAAGATTTCCCTGAGTGAAGATTTTATCCACAGAAGATATACTCATTCCAAGTCCCACCTGTTGGGGATTGGTTCCCCCCTTTCCTTCTCCTGGTCCACCTGCTGCCCTTAAAGTCTGACTTAAAAGATCCTGAAAGAGAACACGGGAAGACTTAAACCCAACGGTGTTCACATTGGCAATGTTATTACCAATAACATCCATCTGAACCTGATGATTACGGAGCCCAGATACTCCGGAAAAAAGCGCTCTCATCATTTTTAAACCCTCCTATTGTGAAAAAATTTTTGTTATACAGGAAAAAGGTATGTATTTTTCTCCCACCATAAGGTAACAGGTCCCATCCTTCCAGCAAACCTCTTTCACTTTTCCCTCAACCTGCCCGTTCGTAGAAGGATCATACCCCTCCACATTAAAACCAAGCATCTGACCTGCCTGATAAAGAATTTGAGCCTTTAACATACTATCTATTCCTTCACTTATGTTGTTTAACTTTTCCAGTGAACTGAATTGAGCAAGCTGGGTAACAAAATCTCTGTTACTCATAGGTTCCATGGGGTCCTGATGAGTAAGCTCCATTACAAGAAGCTGGAAAAAAGTATCTTTACCAAGAGGAGTGGGGTTTACAGAAGAAAAGGTAAAATCATTTCTCACACTTTCTATAATCATTTCTTCTCACCTCCTCAAACGAGATAATCAATCCAGTAAGACATGGGTGCAAAATTTAAATTATTTTCCTCAAACGAATTTTCAACGAACCTATTTTTTACAAAATGAGGGGAGAAATTTCTCTGATGAGGCTTATCTCTTTCTGAAAATTGACTTCCCTGCCCAAGATCCATGGTGAATTCCCTTAAGAATATCCCCTCCTTCTCAAGGGTATGCTTCAGGTAGTGGAAATTTTCCTGGATGAGATTTCCTATTTTTGCCTCAGATACCTGAATATGGAGTGTAAGCTCGTTTTTATCCATCGCAAGATGAACATGTAAATTGCCAAGGTCTTTCAACTTTAACAAAAAACTTGCCCTGTTTTGCTCCCTCACTCTTAAAAGTTCTATTCTCTGCACAATCTGGTCTATAGTCTCCTTAAAGCTTGTCTGAGTTAAGTGAGGCTTTCCTTCCGATGAAAAAATCTTTGTCACAAGCTTCCCTTCAGAAAAATAAGAAGAAATTTTCCCTTCTTTATCCTTGCTTTTTAACACAGAGTCCTTTACTCTTTTTTGAGAAGGAAAAAGGTTCATCTCTGCCTTCTCATCTTTTAAGGAAAATAGAAGGTCTTTCCCCTCTGCAAAATCTGTAAGATAAGATAAAATGAGAGAGAAGGCTTTTTCAGGTGGTAGATTTTTCAGTGTAGAAAGAAGGTTTCTCTCAGAAAAGGATAAGGAAGTATCCTGTTTTTGCAGGGAAGCTTTATCTTTGACGACAGCATCTTTTACCTTTTCCCCCAGGGTATGCAAAGAGAGCTTCTTGTTACTCTCCGAAGAAGCTGAGAGGCTTTCTTCACCTGCTTTCGTCTTTACAACGGAGGTAAAACTTTTATTCTTTTCTGGCATTTGCTCCTTCAGGGAAATATTTTGGCTTTTCTCTTTTGAAAGATAAGATAAAATGAGAGAGAAGGCTTTTTCAGGTGGTAGATTTTTCAGTGTAGAAAGAAGGTTTCTCTCAGAAAAGGATAAGGAGGTA
>JAGHCI010000027.1:0-3278 GCA_021160545.1 Candidatus Aerophobota bacterium
CAAAAACTCGAAGAGAAACTGGAAGAAAATCCCGATGATGAAGAACTTAAAGAAAAAGTTTCAAAGCAAAGGGAACTTGGTCTAACTTACAAAAAATATCAGGAGCTTCTTGCAAAAGAAGGAAAGATTGACTTCGGTGATCAGATAGTCCTCACTTTAAAGCTATTCAGAGAACATCCCTCCGTCCTGAAAAGATACCAGCAACGCTTCAAATATATACTTGTTGATGAATTTCAGGATACAAATTACAGCCAATTTCAACTGATAAAACTTCTTGGAGCTGTTCATCGCAATATTACTGTTGTGGGAGATGATGATCAGTCAATCTATAAATTCCGGGGTGCGGCTATAAGCAATATATTAGGATTTATCGATACCTACAGAGATGCACATCAAATAGTGCTTACAAAAAATTACCGTTCACCTCAACAAATCCTTGACTGTGCCTACCGGCTAATCCAATACAACAATCCCGACAGGCTCGAGTTTAAAAATAAAATTAACAAAAAACTTGTTGCAGTTAAGAAAAGCATTGGAAAAGTAAAATTTTTACACTACGATACTGTTTTAAGTGAAGCAGAGGGAGTGGCAAACCTTATCAAAGAAAAAGTAAAAGAAGGAAAGTATAAATGGGCTGATTTTGCTATTCTTGTAAGAGCAAATGACGATGCAGACCCTTTCTTGCGTGCACTAAACATGGCAGATATCCCCTGGAGATTTTCAGGAAACGAAGGTCTCTATGACCAGGAGGAGATAAAACTTCTTATTTGCTTTTTAAGAACACTCACCAATCCGGAAGACAGCGTAAGTCTTTATTATCTTGCGGCCTCAGAAATTTACAGGATACCCGTTAAAGATCTTACTCTATGTATGAACTATGCCTCACGGAAAAACCGTTCTCTTTTTTATGTCTTTTCTAATTTAAAAAAGCTTTCTGATTTAAACGAGCAAATATCTTTTGAAAGTATAGCTACTGTGGAAAGACTTCTCAAAGAACTTGAAGATTATCTTAAAAAAAGCATAAAACTTTCTACCGGGGAAATTCTCTACCAATTTATATCAAAAACAGGTTTTCTTACAAAATTGACAAAAAACCCTTCCCTTGAGAACGAAAGAAAAGTTAAAAATATAGCAAGATTTTTTGAAATTGTTCAAAATGCAAGTCAGGTATTAAAAGAAAACAGAGTTCTGCACTTTGTAAAGCATCTTGACCTTCTAATTCAGGCAGGAGATAACCCTGCAGTAACAGAAGCAGAACTTGACAGCGATGCTGTGAATGTTCTTACTCTTCATAAAGCAAAGGGACTTGAGTTTCCTGTGGTTATCATGGTAAGTCTTGTCAATCAGCGCTTTCCTTCTCCTTTTAGAAGGGAGGCCATCCCTCTTCCAGATGAACTCATAAAAGATATTCTGCCAACAGGAGATTTTCATCGACAGGAAGAGCGCAGACTCTTTTATGTTGGACTTACCCGTGCCAAAGAGGAACTCTATCTTACAAGTGCGGAAGACTACGGAGGTAAAAAATTAAGAAAAGTATCTCCTTTTGTTCTTGAAGCTCTTGACCTTTCGCCAGGAGATGTTAACGTTCATCGCTGTTCCGCAGTGGAGGTGATAGAGAGAAATGCTCCTCGCAGGAAGAGAGAGGAAACTCTTCTTCAGAAAAAAATATCTCCTGAAGAGGTTATCACTTTATCTCACTTCCAGATAGATGATTATCTAACCTGTCCCCTTAAATACAAGTATATCCACATTCTGCGGGTTCCTATCTTGCAACATCACGCGGTAATTTACGGAAAAGCTTTGCATGATGCTGTCCAAAAATATTATGTTTACAAACTTCAGGGGAAAAAACTCTCCCTTGATGAACTTATCCTTTGTTTTGAAAACTCCTGGGTAAATGAGGGTTTTATAAGTAGGGAACACGAGGAGAAAAGACTTGAGGAAGGAAGACTCACCCTTACAGGTTTTTATCAGAGAGCTGAAAAAGAAAAGATACTACCAACCTACATAGAAAAGGAATTTAACTTCGTTTTAGACAGAGATCGTATAACAGGAAGGTGGGATAGGGTGGATGTAGTGGATGGAAAAGTCAGTATAATTGATTATAAGTCCTCTCAAATAAAGGATAAGAAAAAAGCAGACAAAAGAGCAAAAGAGAGTCTTCAGCTTGGAATATATGCTCTTGCATACTACAGGATATTTGGAAAAATCCCCGATAGTGTTAAACTTCACTTTCTGGAAACAGGTATTGTCGGAGAAGCACATCTTGATGAGGGTGACCTTGATAAGGTAATAGATAAGATAAAAAAGGCATCAAGGGGTATAAGAGAGGGAATCTTTGAGCCTCAACCCTCTTACATGTCCTGCAGATTTTGCCCTTACCAGACTATATGCCCTGACGAAAAAAGTAAAAAGTACAGGTGAAAAAGTGTGGAAAAAATCCAGACTGATACTTGCTCTTGACGTTGATACAAAAAAGGAAGCAGAAAAGCTTGTCATGCAGTTAAAAGACCTTGTAAGTTTTTTTAAGGTGGGGATGAGACTATTTTTCCACTACGGTCCTGAGATAATAAGTAGCATAAAAAAAATGGGGGGAAAAGTTTTTTTAGATTCAAAGCTCCACGATATTCCAACTGTTGTAGAGGCAACAGCAAAAATTATAGGTAAGATGGATGTTGACATGCTCACAATTCATACCCTGGGTGGAAAAGAGATGATGAGGAGGGCAAAAGAAGCTATAAAAAGAGAGAACCCCTCTACAAAGGTTCTGGGAGTAACCGTTCTCACATCTATTGATCAGAGGGTTTTAAAAGACGATCTTGGTATAGAGGGGGATATAAAAGAAAAGGTCCTTTTTCTTGCTCAAAAGGCAGAAGAAGCAGGACTTGATGGGGTTGTTTGTTCCGGAAAGGAGGTGGAAACTTTAAGAGAATATCTTGATAAAAAATTCTTACTGGTTGTTCCTGGAATAAGACCATATTCTGTAAGGAAAGATGAGCAAAAAAGAACCTTTACTCCAAAAGAGGCTATCTTAAAAGGGGCAGACTACCTTGTAATTGGTCGTCCCATTCTCCAGGCTTCTGACCCTGTTAAAGCAACAAAGGATATTTTGAGAGAAATCGATGATTAAAACAAATCTTGTCATTATAATCAAGGCAGTATTTGTTTTTGCTGTTTTTTTCATAGTGGCAAAACTTGTTTACTATTTCATTGCCCGTATCGCTATGGCATGGGCCAGAAAAACAAAGACAGAGCTTGACGATATACTCCTCTCCACA
>JAGHCI010000138.1:0-10097 GCA_021160545.1 Candidatus Aerophobota bacterium
CTTTTTCCCTATCTTTTTGGTTTAAGTTACCAAAACAAAGATAGGAACCTGACTCGAGAGATTAAAAGAGAATACCTTAACTGTCAGGATGGGGTAAAGGTTGCTGTCTTTTTTGATGGGAAAATACCCGATAAAGCCCGCGGTTTACCTGAAGGAGAGAATATTGAGGTGCTTGGCTGTGGTAAAATAAGAAAAAAGAAAAAAGGTTTTTCTTTAAATGGTTTTACCTTATTTCCTCCTGTGATGGATTTTTCTTTTCCTTTTTGCCCCGAAATTAACTTCAGTTTTCCCCCTCTTATAGAGCTTGTATCCTATTGTGAAAAGAGGGAATTTGACCTCTTCCATGTTTTGACTCCTGGTCCTGTAGGTGTGTGCGGGATACTGGCTTCTAAAATTCTCAAGGTTCCCTTAATAGGAGTTTATCATGAAGGCCTTCTTACTCCTTTTTCTCCTCTTTTTAGTAAAGATAATCTTAAAAATGTAGTCTGGCTTTATCTTGGATGGTTCTACAACCAGATGGACAGGATTATAGTGGCATCGGAGAAGGAAGCTGAAATTTTGGAGAGGAAAAATATACCAGGCAAAAAGATAGAAATTGTCTCTCTTTTAGAGGGGAAAGATTTTTCCTGGTCTTTTGAGAGTCTGGATAAAATTTTTAATGATGGTGCTGTCTTAAAAAGCCTTTTTAAAACTTACAAAAGCTTTTATTAAAAGCAAAAAATCACACCCCTCCTCTCTCTTGAGGTTATCTTCTTAACCTTATTTTAAATATGGTTAAAGAAATCTGAGATTTATAAAAACTTAAATTAACCCTGCTTTTTCCAGCACATCAGGGACGTATTTATCCCATCCCAGGGGCATGATGTGCACACCCTGGCACATCCCTTTAAGTTCCTTTATTAAAGAGGCTGCTATTTCCACACTTTTTTTGGGCCGTTCCTCTTTGGAGGCTGAAGCCATTATTTTTATGAGTTTTTCCGGGACAAATACACCTGAGACATTGGCGTTCATAAACCTTGCCATACCTGCTGATTTCAGAAGAACTATACCCACCATTTTTGGGACCTTGATGTGTTCTGTTGCCCGGATGAACTGCTCAAATTTTTTAACATCATAAACAGCCTGGGTTTGAAAAAACTGAGCTCCAGCTTCCACCTTCAGCTCCATTTTTATCACCTGTGGCTCAAGAGGATCTGCTCCAGGATTGGCTACTGCTCCAAGACAGAAATCAGGAGAGCCGTCAAGTTTATTCCCCACCATGTCTTTTCCTTCCATAAGTCCTTTTGCTGCTCTCAGGAGATTTACTGAGTCAAGGTCAAATACAGGTTTTGATTGAGGATCATCTCCAAGAACATTGTGATCACCGGTGAGACACAAAACATTTTCTATCCCCAGAACATAAGCTGAAAGGAGGTCTGATTGAAGAGCTAACCTGTTTCTGTCTCTGCAGGTTATCTGAAATACGGGTTCAATTCCTCTTTCTTTAAGCAGCCTACATACAGCAAGGGAGCCTAATCTCATCACCGAACTTTGAAGATCTGTAACGTTTATAGCATCCACCTTCCCCTTTAACTCTTCTGCCTCTTTCAGAAGGGGCTCTATATTTGTTCCCTTTGGAGGCCCGATTTCTGAAGTAATGACAAACTTTCCTTTGTTGAAAAGCTCAGAAAGTTTCATTTTACTACCTCTTTTTCCTCTTCTTCAAATTCCAGAGCCCAGAAAATACTTTTCTTTCTACTTGTTGGGGGTTGCATTAAGTTCCAGTTACGGGGAGGGTTAATCTTTCTCAGGTTTTCTATTTTACCTGTTTCCTTAAGTCTCTCATATATTTTTGCCCATGCACAGTCTTTGTCAGGGTCTACTTCACATTTTCCCTTATCTGAACCACCACAGGCTCCATTTATAAGGTTTTTAGGACAGTTAGCGTAAGGACATATACCCCCTGTTATATCCAGCTTACAATCTCCACACTGAAGACACCTTTCCTCCCCTGGCCAGACACCGGAAAATCCCCCCATGTAAATGGTATTATCTGCTGGATGGACCGGTAGGTTTACCATGTTGCTTATTGCCTGAACACCAATCCCGCAAGCACTTACAACAATTGAATCTGCACTGTAAATATTGCTAAGGTATCTTTTTAGCTTAAGACCTACAAGAACTTTATTGCAGGCAAAGTCAACCACAAAGTAACCTGTTACTTTTTTCCCTGCTTGTTCTAACTTCTCTTTAAGTTCCCGGACTCCTTTTTCTCCCCCCGTCTGGCAGGCTTCTGAACAGCCTCCACAGGCTACAAGAAATATATTTTTGTCCTGTGCTACATAGCTTAGTATTTCTTCCCAGGGTTTTCTTTCAGAAACTAACATAATCCCCCCCCTTACAACTTTGTTAGCTTATAATGAATTTTGCAAGATCTTTCTTTTTAGGAGTTATAAGGTGAACTGCGCAGGCAAGGCAAGGGTCAAAGGAGCGCACACACCTTACAACTTCAAAAGGATTTTTAGAATCTTTTACCTTTAATCCTAAAAGAGCCTTTTCCATTGGTCCTGGTTGGTTGAGGTCATCTTTTGGTGAAGCATTCCAGGTTGTTGGAACGACAAGCTGGTACCTGTCAATAACCTTATTTTTCACCTTTATCCAGTGTCCAAGAGCTCCTCTTGGAGCCTCTGTAATTCCCATTCCCTCTGCTTCTTCTGGCAGGGAATGAGGGGTGTAAACTGGTTCGTCAACTTTTAACTCAAGGACCCATTCTGCCATACTGTCAGCAATAACTTTTGCATCAAGTGCTCTTGCTATATGTCTGCCAAGAGTTGAGGAGAGAAGGGAAGGTTTTCCCCCTATCTCTGAAAGAACACTCTCCACAGCTTTCTTTATTTTTTCCTTCCCTCCATAGTATCCGACTATCATCCTCGCTGCAGGACCTACCTCGCAGGGGAAATTTTTATATCTTGGTGCCTTTATCCAGGAGTAGCCTTTTTCCTTTTCCACATTGGGTACGGTTTTTCCTTCTGAGGGGTGGAGAGGTGTGATGTCCTCAGAATACCAGCTGTGCTTTAAGTACTCCTTTACATCCACCATATCAAGTGGCTGATAAGAACCATCTTTTACCGCTCCCTGCAGGAAGAGACGTTCTCTTTTTGTCTGATCTATCTCGTCTGAGCTTAAGTTAAAGGCTCCGTAACAGATAAAATTATCATAAGAGGACCCTGCATAAAGGTGATCCTCGTAAGGTTTAATAAGGGAAAGTGTGTCTGGGAGATAAAAGTTATCTATGAAATCTCTTATTTCATTTAGCCTCCACAAAAAAGAGGCTATTTTATCTGGAGTGGGTTTCTCAGTAACCCCTCCTGCAACCATTGTAACGCTATGAGGCATTTTGCCTCCAAATATGGCAAGCATTTCGTGGCATTTTCTTCTTATTTCAAGAGCTTTAATATAATGGGCGGCAAATTCCCTGTTTTTCTTTTTATCAAGTCTGTAATCTCCTTCATATCTTGGAGCAAAAGGAGAAAGTTCCCCTCTTCCAAGGAATTTTTTCAAAGAGATAAGGTCAGGATCAGAACCTTCGTAATCAGAAAGTGCAGCCACATCAAAGAAATCAAGAGAGGCAAGATGGTAAAAGTGAAGGATGTGAGACTGGAGAAAATTGGACCCCAGTATCAGGTTTCTTATAATTCTGGCATTATCGGGAATGGATTTCTCAATACCAAAAGCATTATCAAGGGCAAATACAGAAGCAGTTGCATGTGCTGCAGGACACACTCCACATACACGCTGTGTGAGCTGAGATGCATCTCTGGGGTCTCTGTCTTTTAAAATTATCTCCCATCCTCTAAAAAGAGTCCCCGCTACATGGACCTCTTTAACCTCACCATTATCTACTGTAACCTCCACCTTAAGGTGACCTTCTATTCGGGTTATGGGATCTATTGTGATTTTTTCCATATTATTTCTCCTTTTTAACATCCAGTTTAAATTTATCCCAGGAAGATATTTTCTTGTAAAACGGTCCTGATATATCAGGAAAGATTGGCTCAACACATCCAAGACAGGGTGAACCTGCACCTATGACCCAGTTTACACCACCATTCCAGTGACGGATAGGACAATCTGACCAGGTAAAAGGACCTTTGCAGCCAAGCTCGTAAAGACATCCTTCCTCTCCAAAGTTTCTGGCAAATTTCCCTTCATCAAAATAAGGTCTGCGTGGACAATTTTCGTGAATTAAACTGCCAAAAATAAATTTTGGCCTTTTAAGCTCATCTAATTTTTCCTCAGGGGGGAGACCATTAAGGATGATATAAGCTACTGTCCCCACAAACCAGTCGGGGTGAGGAGGACATCCGGGTATATTTATACAGGGAACCTCTATACCCTCCTCCTTGAGAATATCCATTGCAGATTTTGAACCTGTGGGATTTGGTTTTGCAGCAGGAATTCCTCCAAATGCAGCACAGGTGCCAAAGGCTATTACTGCGATCGCATTTTTTGAAAGTTCTTTAAAGCGTGAATAGAAAGTCACAGGTTTACCTTCTTCCTCTCCCACAGTGGCAAATATACCATCCTTACCGGTGGGAATTGCTCCTTCTACCACAAGAAGATAATTTTTTGGCTTCGCTTTCCCAAGCATCACCTCTATTGAAAGCTCTCCGCTTGCTGCCATCAAAGTGGGATGAAATACAAGACTCAGGTGCTTTCCTGGAACGATTTCATCAAGGAGAAGGTTTCTGATGGTGGGACTTGTGGAATTCATCAGGGATACAGAGCATCCACTACATCCTGCTCCCTGTAACCAGATTACTGCCTGTTCTTTAACTTGCATGTTTCCCCCTTTTCAAAAAACAATATAATTGAAATCTTAATATACCAAAGGATTTTTTCTTTGTCAAATGCCTTATAGAGAGGGTTTTTAACTTTGCTTTTTTGACAGAGAGCCTCTTATTTGCTATTTTAAACTCCGAAATGATAAAGAAGATAATATGTCTTTTTTTCTTTATATTTTTTACAGGGACACTATCCTGTTTTGCTCATCCTTTTTACGAAGGAGAGAGGCTTTCCTATGTTATAAAACTTATGGGAATTCCTGTTGGAACGCAGGTTTTGAAGGTGGAGGATGTCATACAGGAAGGAGAAAAAAGCCTTTATCTTCTCACCTCCATGGTAAAAACTTCGGGTATTGCTTCTATTTTTTTTGATATGGATGATAGAGTGGAAAGTATTGTTGATGGTGAAACCTTTTATCCTCGATTTGTAAGGATAAAAATAAAGGAAAATTCACGGCGAGAGGAAATAGAGGCTAAAATTAAAGAGAATAGAGAAAATATAAAGGCTTTTTTATGGGACAAGAGGAGGGGTAAAAAGTGGGAAGAAGAGCTTTCTTCTTCTCCTCTTGATATTCTCAGTTTGGTTTACTGGATAAGAGCCCAAAAACTTGAGGTGGGGAAAAAATTTGAGGTTCTTTTACTTGATATACCAGGAAAATTTGAACCTATAAATTTTGAGGTAGTAAGAGAGGATAAGGCCTACACCTATCTTGGGGTTTTTCCTGCCCTTGTCTGTGAACAGAAAAATGTAAAAGGTAGGATAAGGGTATGGTTTTCAAGAGATGAACGCCATCTTCCTCTTTACATCCAGGTAGATACTTCTCTTGGTTACCTCACAGCCATTTTAAGAAAGGTAGATTAAAAAAGTAGTTTTAAACTTACTCCAAAGTCAATTCTTCCTTCGGGAAGCTTAAAATCCCTGGAAAGATAGAAGTCTCTGTTTTCTGCTCTGATAAAAGCTTCCCAGTTTTTCCTTTTATAGGTGAGTTTTATTTGCCAGAGAGAGGAGGGATCAATTGTGCTTGCAGGATTAAAGTCGTAGTATTTTTTACTCTCCATCTCCAATTTTGCCTGAAAAGAAAGGGTTTCTTTCTCTTTTTCTCGAAGTTTTATTGTTAAAAGAAGCCCGAGGCGATTTTCAGGCTGGTGGGGAATTACTTCATTTTGATTTTCCCTGTTTGTTAAGGTCTGCCATGTGTAAAATGGCTCAAGGATAACAGAGGATTTTATAAACCATTTTCCCTCTATTTTAACTCCCTGACGGGAAAGATTAACAGTTTGAGCCCTCAGGCCTTTTTCAGATGAAGAATAAACCCACACAATGTCATCTCCTTCCTGACTGAAAAGTTCCAGAGAGGTTTCAAATAAATCTTTTCTGGAGTAGGCTGTCTTGAAGGTATATGTTATTGTGTTTACAGGCTCAATTTCTAAGTTGACAAGGGAAAAATCCTGAGGAATGTAGATTTGAGAAAAAGAAGGAAGGTAATATTCCTTTTTTATACCGAGTGACACTTTTAAACTGTATTTACCCCTTTTTTCTTCAAACCAGGAAAGCCCCCCAGAGCCTGTAATCTGGGCACTTTCATTTTTTATACCCTTCACTCCTATCTTTACAGGTTCAAGTAAGAAGTTTTTACCGACAAATGTGGGGTGCAAAAAGTCAAGTTGCAGGAGAGCTTGATGTTTTGTTTTTCTTTCGCTGACAGGGGATGTCTTTCTTAAATTATCCCACCCAATCTCTCCCTCTATTAACAGGGGCAAATTCCCGGGTTGAGTACTGATTCTTGCTCCATAGGCAAGATCGGTGTATTTTTCTGGAATGGTATTTTTGTCCTCTCTTGCTGAGCTTTCGCCCCACACATTTAATTTCCATCCTTTTAAGGCATTTGTCTTCCCGTGTAAAGAGAAAAGGACATCTTTCCTCTTTTCTGCGCCAGGTAAATCAAGACTGCTATGATCGGCTTTGAGTACAAGGTTTGTATCATCTACCCCAACGCTTCCCCACCCAATATCTGCTTTGATAAGGTCCTTATCCTTAGACAAAGTCTCATCGTCTGGTGTATAGATCATATAAGATGGGGAAAACTCTCTTTTAAAAGTTAGAAGATACCTTCTATCTTCTCTTTCTCCTCCATAGTTTATTCCATAACTGAAGCCACTTTTATCATCGAGACCAAGAGAGAGAAAAAGCCCCGGATATTTTTGCTTTTCAATTTTTTCTGAAAGAGAAACTCTTTCAAGAGGGGGAACTGTCAGAGGAGGTCTTATCAGTGTTTTTTCTTCTATTATTTCAGGAAATCCGGCAGCTTTTATTACAAGAGGTGTTTTTCTCTCCTCTGCTTTTTTTAAATAAGGTTCAATGTAACTTTTCTGCATAGAAAACTCTTTTGGATATCCAGGTTTTATTTCCCCTAAGGTAGGGTATTCAGGAGAGAGAAGAGGGACAGGTTTCGGGTAAATTCCGGAAATGAGGAATTCAATTCGAGGTTTTTCTGGAACTTTCACTTCTGGAAGGTAAAGGATTAATCTCTTCCTGACAACACCTTTTTTTGGAAGGATTATTTCAGGAAAAAACTTTTCTATCCTCTCCTTTTTTATGGCAGCAGCAGGTTCTTTTGCCCTGTATTCTCTTGAGAGAAAAACCTGGGGGATTTTGGCAGGTGGTGGTTTTTCTATTATTTCAGGAGCAATTAGTTTTGCTTTAATGTAAGGTTTGAAGAAAAAAATTTCCCTGTAAGTTTCTTTTGGTGGTAGTTTAACAGGATAAAAAATCTCGCTTTTCTTTTTTCTTCCTCTGTAAGGCATGTAGGATATTTCCTTCGGCCTTATAATTTGGAGGTAAGACCTATCTTTCCCCTTTACTACAATTGTTGGAAGTTTGGTTAGATCTTCTTCCTTTTCTTGAGAAAATGCAATCCAGGGTGTAAGTATTATTAAAGCCAAAAGAGCTAACAGACAAGAAGAAAATAAGAAATGCTTTCTCATTCTGTAAGCTCCTTCAGACGCTTTCTTGCTTTCTCAATCCAGCTCTTTTCGTATTGGGGGGTATTGATTATTTCTCTGTAGGTGTTTTTTGCCTCCTCTATTTTGCCAAGAGCCTTATAACATTCTGCAGTCTGGAGTTGTGCGTTGAAAGACCAGCTTTTAATCTGAGGGAACTTGTCAGGAGGATAAAGAGTGTAAACTTTAATATATTCTATTAATGCGTTTTTGTAGTTTTTTTCCTCAAACCAGCAATCACCAACTCTGTACTGAGCTTCAACTGAGAGTTTGCTTCCTGCTCCGTTTTCAACCACCCATTTGTAGTTTTCTCGAGCCCGGCTGTATTTTTCTTGTTCAAACAGGGCATTGGCAAGCTTGAGGTGTGCGGGGAGGATGAGCTTATCTTCGGGGTAATTTTTAATGAACTCTTCAAATGTTCTCTGTGATTTTTCCCACTGGTTGAGATTTTCCCAGCAAAGTCCCAGACTGTAAAGTGCATTTTTCAAGATATCTTTTTCTCTTGAGGTTTTTAATGCACTGGAATAGGCATCTGCTGCCTGTCTGTAATCTCCTTTTTTAAAGAGAGCATCCCCTAATCTATAGTATACTTCGCCCAGAAGGGGGTTTTCCGGAAAAAGATTTATAAATCTCTGATAATAAAAGGCTGATTGAGAAAAATCTCCTATTTTGTAGTAAGAGTATCCTACCCAGTAGTAGGCAAGAGGAAGATCAGGACTCTTCGGGAATTTATCAATTAATTTTTTTAGCTCAACTGTTGCTTTTTTATAATCCTCATTTCTTATATAGTAGTTTGCTATTTTAAATTGAGCAGCGTCAGCATCGGGAAAGGAAGGGTATTTTTCCACTATCCGGGAAAATGCATCAAGTGCTTCTCTGTCTTTTTTCAATCTTTGATAGGCCTCTCCTATCTTGAAAAGAGCAGGAGGTATAAATTCACTCTCAGGGTATTGAGAGATCATCTTGTTGAATACAGATATGGCCTCTGAGAATTCTGACATGTTGTAGAGGCAGTTTCCTATAAGATAAAGGGAATGTTCCACAAGGTCTTTTCTTTCTGGGAACCTTTTTACCACCTCTTGAAAAACATCCTTTGCTTTAGCAAAATTTTGCTCGTGGAAGTAGGTCCATCCAATTGCATATTGTGCATCCGGGGTATTAGGATTTGTTGGAAATTCCTCTATAAACCTCTGGTAATATGATCTTGCCTTGCTGTATTCTTCCAGCTTAAAGTAAGATGCTCCAATTTGGTAGATAGCAAGAGAAGCAAGTGGTGACTGGGGGTAGTTTTTTAAAAGAGAGGAATAGGTACTTATTGCCTCTTCAAATCTTTTTAGGTTAAAAAGACAGTTTCCTTTTTGAAGAAGAGCATCAGGTATTTTTTCAGACTGAGGGTAGTTTTTTATCACTTTTTCAAACGCTTCAAGAGCAAGAGCATAGTTATTCTCACCAAGATAGCACCAGCCTATTTCATACTGGGAGAGAGAAGCTTCTTTTGTTGCAGGATAATCTGATACAATTTTTAAAAAGTATTTCCTTGCCTCAGAAAAATTTTCCATATTCAAAAGAGACTCTGCAAGCTGAAATGTTGCCTCAAGATAAAAGGGAGATTGAGGGTATTCCTTCACTATTTTTTCAAAGTGCTCTTTTGCCTTTTCAAAGTCCTCCACGGCAAAGTATGAGTACCCTGCTCCTATTATTGCTTCCTGCAGGAATTCGCTTTCTTTGTGAAAATCTATAACGTTCTTATAAGCTTGAGCGGCAAGATCGTATTTTTTCTGATAATAGTAACAGTCACCAAGTCTTACCCAGGCCTCTGCCACATTTAAGGAGGAGGGATAGGTATTGATGAATTCCTGAAAGGAAGAGGTTGCCTCATCAAAGTTTTTTTCCTGATAGTAGGTGTAGGCAATACCAAAAAGAGATTCCTCTTTCCATTTGCTTTCAGGGTTCTCAATCTCCTTTCTGTAAGCCTGTCTTGCTTCTTTGTATCTACCAAGCTGGTAAAGTGCCTCTGCTTCCCAGTAGAAAAGGTTTACCTTTTTAAAGTCCTCAACTGCCTTGGTGTAATTTGCAAGCTCAAAGTAAGAAAACCCTCTTTCTGTGTAAACATCTTCTGTGTAAGGCGAGGAGGGATAGGCTTCCAGGAAGGCGGTGAATTCTTTAATGACCTTAGAAAAACTTTTTGTAAGATAAAGAAGTTTGGAGTATATATACCATGCCTCCTGATAATGTTCAAAGTTCTTATAATCTTCTTTTAATTTTTTAAAAAAG
>JAGHCI010000053.1:0-9936 GCA_021160545.1 Candidatus Aerophobota bacterium
AGCGGTTGTGCCTGAAAATATATCTGACCCTGATAGATTACTTTCCAGGTTGAAGGAGGTTTTCCCTTCAATGGATGTTCTTTTATCTATCTCAAGCCTCTCGCCTCCGACTTGTACCCTTACCCAATCCTCGAGGGTTAATTCTTGATAGAAAAGGAGAGGTGCTTGCCGATAATACCGCCTCTTTTTCGGTAGCGGTTGTGCCTGAAAATATATCTGACCCTGATAGATTACTTTCCAGGTTGAAGGAGGTTTTCCCTTCAATGGATGTTGAGGCTTGTAAGAAAAAGATAAAAAGAGCACAAAATCCTTTCCGTCCGGTGATACTTAGAGAAAAAGTTGAGCTTTCCAAGGTGATTTACCTTCTGGAAAGAGAAGAGGATTTTTCTTCTGCAGTGATTCTTGCCCAACCTGTGAGGAATTACCCCCAGGGTGATCTTCTGGGTAATCTTCTGGGTTATCTGGGGGAGGTCAATAAAAAAGAACTAAGAGCTCTTTCTGGTCTGGGGGTGGAGGCAGGAGATCTTGTAGGTAAGACAGGTATTGAGAGAATGTATAATTCTTACCTGCAGGGAGAAAAAGGAGGAAGACAGGTTGAGGTTGATGTTTATGGTAGGGCTTTAAAAATTATTTCTCAAAGAGATCCTCAACCTGGGAATACCCTTTATCTTACCATAGATCTTGAGATGCAAAAGATAGCAAGAGAGGAGATGGGAAAAAGAAAGGGTGTGGTTTTAATAGCAAACCCTCAAACAGGACAGATTCTAACTCTTGTAAGCCTTCCCTCTTTTGATCCCAATCTTTTCTCCAGAGGGATTTCTGAAAAGGAATGGAATGAAATTTCTTCCCATCCAGGAAATCCCTTAGAAAATAGAGCCATAAGAGGGGAGTATCCTCCTGGATCAACTTTTAAAATAGTGGTTGCAACAGCAGCTCTGGAGGAAAAAAAGATATTTCCTGAAAGTACCTACTATTGTCCCGGGTACTACAAAGTGGGCAATAGAGTGTTTAAATGCTGGAAAGAAGGAGGACACGGGAAGGTTGATCTTGAAGCAGCACTTGTTCACTCCTGCGATGTTTATTTTTACCAGTTAGGGTTAAAAGTTGGAACAGAAGATATAATTCGGTATGCAAGACTTTTTGGTTTGGGAAAACCCACAGGGGTTGATTTTCCTATGGAAAAAAGGGGCTTTCTCCCAACGCCTTCCTGGAAAAAAAAGACTTATAAGGAATCCTGGTATCCAGGGGATACTGCAAATTTATCTATTGGTCAGGGTTATATTCTTGTAACCCCTGTTCAGATGTTAACCTTGGTAAATGCAGTGGCAAATGGGGGCTATCTTGTGAAGCCCTACCTTGTGGAAAGGATAGTTGATGTAAGGGGTAATCTGGTTTATCAGAAAACTCCGGAAAGAGAGAAAATTCCTGTTTCATCCTCAACTCTTAACTTTTTATGCAGAGCTTTAAAAGGTGTTGTGGAGAAGGGTACAGGATGGCGGGCAAAAAATAAGGTGGTAAATATAGCAGGTAAAACAGGAACCGTAGAGATAGAGGGAAGCGAAAATCCACATAACTGGTTTATTGGATATGCTCCGACGGATAACCCGACATTATCTATAGTTGTTCTTGTTGAAAACAGAGAAGAAGAGATTTCCATTGCTCCTCAAATAGCAGGAAAAATATTTTCCAGAATCTTTTCCAGAGCTTAGAAAATGCGTATTCTAAAAAAAGAATTTGATATATACATTATTGTTCCCACGATTTGTCTTTGTTTGTGGGGACTTTTTCATCTTTATACCATTTCTCTGGAGGATTCTTATTATTATTTTGAAAGACAGGCTATATGGCTTTGTTTTGGGATTTTTTTTCTCTTTTTGTTTTCGTTTTTTCCAAAAGAGGTCTGGTCAAGACTTTCTTACCTTGTTTACACAGCTACAGTTTTCTTTCTCGTGCTTGTGATAGTAAAGGGAAGTGCTATCTATGGAGCAAAGCGGTGGTTAGATATAGGTTTTTTTAATTTTCAACCTTCTGAACTTGCAAAGCTTTCTTTAATCTTAGCCTTGAGCAAAATTCTCTCGGGCAAGGAGAGGATTGGTTGGAAGAATATTCTTCTATCTTTTATTTTGGCCTCTCTTTTCTTTTTTTTAATTGCAGTTCAACCTGACCTTGGCACAGCTTTAATTGTGTTTTCTTTGTGGTTGATTTTACTCTTCCTTTCAGGAATTTCTCTCAAAAGTTTTTTTGTTTTAATAGGAACAATTCTTGCCTCTCTCCCGATTTTTTATCTTTTTCTTCGCCCCTATCAAAAGCTACGTATTCTAACCTACCTTAATCTTCACAAGGACCCCTTAGGTGCAGGGTGGAGTTCTCTTCAATCCAAGATAGCTATTGGTTCGGGAAGAATTTTTGGTAAGGGTATAGGAGGAGCAGCTCACACAAAACTTAAATATTTACCTCAGCCACTTACTGATTTTATCTTTTCCAGTATAGGAGAGGAATGGGGGTTTATAGGAGTTTCGCTGCTCATAGTAGCCTATGTTATGATAATTTTAAGGGGACTTTCTTTTGCCTTGAGGGAAGGGAAGAGTTTTTCAGGTCTTTTTGCTGCAGGGTTTGTCACCTTAATTGCGGTGCAGGCTTTCATAAATATGGGGATGGCCTCTGGAATTATACCTGTTACAGGAGTTCCCCTTCCTTTTGTAAGTTACGGAGGAAGCTCGCTTCTTGTTTTTTTATCTGGCACAGGCATTCTTCTTTCTCTTTCTCGAGAGGAACTATAATCCTTGTTGACATAAATTATTTACTGAATTATATTTTAAGAATCTATTTTTACCAATGAATTGAAAGTCGGGGGGGTAAATAATGTATCTTTCCGAAAGAGTTACTGTCTTAACACCTTCTGTTACCCTGGGTATATCTGCCAAAGCAAAGCAGATGAGAAAAGAAGGCAGAGATATAATTAACTTTTCTGCAGGTGAGCCTGATTTTAATACTCCATTACAGGCCAAGGAAGCTGCAATCAGAGCAATAGACGAAAACTACACAAGATACACTCCTGTGGCAGGTAGTAGAGAACTTATTGAAGCAATAATAAGAAAGTTCAGGCATGATAACAACCTGGATTACTCTCCCTCCCAGATTATTGTTGCAAACGGGGCAAAACAGGTAATATTTAATGCTCTTCAAGCAGTGTGCAACCCTGGAGATGAGGTTATCCTGCCTTCGCCTTACTGGGTTTCGTATCCTGAACAGATAAAGCTTGCAGGTGCAACCCCCGTATACATACATCTTGAGTTTGAAGAAGGCTTAAAGATAAACCAGGAAGAACTTAGAAAAGCCATAAAGCCTGGAAAGACAAAAGCTATTATCTTAAATACCCCCCATAATCCCACAGGAGGAATGTTTGCAAGGGAGGAGCTTGAAAAAATAGCTGAGGTAGTTGAAGACCTACCTTTACTTGTAATATCTGATGAGATATATGAGGAATTTGTATATGAATCTTCTCATGTAAGTTTTGCTTCTTTGGGAGAAAAGCTTTACCAGAAGACTATCACTGTCAATGGAGTATCCAAGACATACGGAATGACGGGGTGGAGAGTAGGTTACGCCGGGGGTCCTGAAAGTATTATTCAGGCAATGATAAAGATTCAAAGTCACTCTACCTCCTGTGCAAGCTCCGTTTCTCAGAGGGCAGCTTTTGGTGCTCTTTCTCTGGAGAAGGAAGAGGTAAGAATCTTGATTGAGGAGTTTTTTTACAGAAAAAAATTGGTTGAACAGGGATTAAAGGGAATTGAAGGAATAAGGGTGAACAGACTTCAGGGAGCATTTTATGCCTTCCCTGATTTTTCTTATTTTTTAGGCACATATTCCGGCAGGAGAAAAATAGAAAGCTCTGTTGACCTTGCAGATTATCTCCTGGAGGAAGCAGGAGTGGCAGTGGTTCCAGGCTCAGCTTTTGGAGCAGAGGGTTATCTGCGAATTTCGTATGCAGTTTCAAAGGAAGAAATTAAAAGAGGCCTTGAGAGAATAAGAGAGGCTCTTAGTAATTTAAAAAAGTAAAAGGGAGAAAAGAAGATGGGAATGACCATATCTGAAAAGATACTTGCAGCTCATTCAAACAAGGATACAGTAAGACCAGGTGATTTTATTCTGGCGAAGGTGGACCTTGCTTTTGCCAATGATATTACAGCTCCCATTGCCATAGAAAAATTGAGAGAATGGGGTGTAAGAGAGGTTTTTGACAGGGAAAAAGTTATTATTATACCTGATCATTTTACCCCCAACAAGGATATAAGAGCTGCAACTCAATGCTCTCTTGTGAGAAAGTTTGTTAAGGAATACAGGATAAAGAATTATTTTGAGGTGGGAAGGTGTGGGATAGAACATATTTTTCTCCCTGAGCAGGGCTTTATTGCTCCCGGGGACCTTATTGTGGGAGCTGATTCTCATACCTGCACTCATGGTGCACTGGGCGCTTTTTCCTGCGGGGTGGGGAGTACTGATATTGCAGTAGCAATGGCAACAGGGGAGATCTGGCTGAAGGTTCCCCCCACAATAAAGCTTGTATATAAAGGTGAGCTTCCTTTGTGGACCACAGCAAAAGACCTTATTCTCTACACCATAGGTGATATAGGTGTTGATGGTGCAACTTATATGGCTATGGAGTTTACAGGAGAGACCATATCAAGGCTTTCTATCTCCGGAAGACTTACAATGTGCAATATGGCCGTTGAGGCCGGGGCGAAAAATGGTATAGTGGCTCCGGATAAAGTTACGCTTGAATATATAAAAGGAAAAATTAGAAAACCATATAAAATTTATAAGAGCGACCCTGATGCTGAGTTTGTAGATATAAGAGAGTATAACGTGGAGAAAATTGAACCTCAGGTAGCCTGTCCCTCTCTTCCTTCTAACGTAAAATCTGTTTCTCAGCTTAAGAATGTGAGAATAGATCAGGTAGTTATAGGTTCTTGTACAAACGGACATCTGGAAGATTTGGAGCTTGCTGCAAAAGTTTTAAAAGGAAAAAAAATTCATCCAGATGTTAGAGCTATAATTATTCCTGCTACTCCAAAAATTTATCTTGAGGCTCTTAGAAAAGGGCTTATTGACATATTTGTTGAAGCAGGAGCCGTGGTAGGTCCATCCACCTGTGGTCCCTGCTTAGGTGGTCACATGGGGATTTTAGCGGAGGGAGAGGTAGCCGTTGCTACTACAAATCGTAATTTTGTTGGGAGGATGGGTCATCCCAAAAGTTATATTTATCTTGCAAATCCAGCTGTTGCTGCAGCTTCTGCTGTTAAGGGAAGGATAGCTCATCCAGAGGAGGTATGTTAGAGAAAGCTTTTTTCTTGACAGTGAGAAAGGGGTATGTTAAAATGTTGAAGTGGTAAAGTGCGATAAGTAAGGAAGTTGAAAGGAGGTGTAAATAAAATTAATCTTAAAAAATAATACAAAGGAGGGGAATGAAAAATGTTTAAGCTGAGAAAAAGAAAGGGCTTGTTGCCAACAGGAGTTGCGGTATTTTTAGCTTTTGCAGTTTTATCAACAGGAGTTTTGCCAGCTTTAGCTCGGGAGAATAACCTGGAAAGACAATTGGAGGAGGCAAAAGCCACAATTGCTGATCAGGCTAAGATAATTCAGCAGCTAAGGGATAACTTTTTCAAGACTGTTGAGGAATTGAGCGAGGAGATACAGAGACTTAGAACTGTTATAAAACAGCAAAAGGAAACCATAAGTCAGTTAAAGAAAAAAGCGGTGGTTCCAGAAGACCTTACGGCACAGATTGAAAATCTTAAGCTCCAGCTTCAGGAAAAAAGCGGGCTTGTCGAAAAACTTTCTAAGAAAATAAACACCCTTTCAAAGGAAATTGCCAGCCTTGTTTCAAGAAAAGCTGAACTTGAAGAACTTATTGCTGAGAGGGAAAAATCTATTAAGAGTCTGACCGAAGAGCATCAGGAGAAGGTTGGGAAACTCAATGAGGAGATTAAGAAACTGACCGAGGAGCTCTCAGCCCTGGAAAAGAAAAATACCGAGCAGCAAAGAAAAATACGTGAACTTACCGATGATTACTTTAAAGTTACAGAGAAGCTTAACACACAAATTGGAGAGTTGAGAGGTGAGATTAAACAGCTGGAAAAAGCCAACAAGGATTTGCAGGATAAGCTGGCAAAAGACGCTGAGATAATTCAAAGTTATCGTGAAACGGTGGGAGAATTGGAATCCAAGATAGCAAATCTCCAGGATGCCAACTATAAACAGCAGAAGACTATTGAAGAACTTCGTTCTCAAATAGAACCTCTTAAGGCTGCTAATGAAAAGTTACAGGCTGAAAAGGAGATGTTACAGATTGAAAAAGAAAGTCTGCAAGTAGAGAATAGACAGGTTAAAAGTTCTAACAGCACCCTGAAGTGGGTTATTGGATTGATTGTTATAGCGGGACTTTTCTTCTCTGGAGGAGGGATGTAAGGTGAATTTCACTGGGAAACTAATAGCAACCTAAGGGGGTGAAATATGTTAAAGAAAGTAGTTAAGAATTTTTTAATTTTCCTGGCGGGGTTTACTGTGATAGCCTCTTTTGCCTGGGCTCAGGAATCATCCCCCTCTACTGAGGTAGAGGAACTTATTGTACAGATACAGGCGTTGAGGGCGGAAATTTCTCAACTTAAGGAAATGGTGGATCAGGCAAGAGAAATTGCTGTTGATAGTCGTCTTGAGGCTGAGAAATTTAAAGAAGAGACTCTTTACAGACTGGGGTTGTGGCGTACAAGATTGGGAGAGGGGATGATGATGAGCTTATCTGCAAAAAAAGCTTCTGAGAGAGCAGAAGAGGCTGCGAGATCAGCCAGTGAGCAGATAGAGCTTGTGTTGAAGAGAATGAAAGGTGTAGAAGAGAGATTTGGTATCCTGTCAAAGAAAGTGGAAGAGGAGATTAGTGCAAGAATAAAACTTGAGGAAAAAAGCACAGAGCTTGAGAGAAAACTTGCGCTTCTTTCTCAAGATGTAGAGTCTCTTAAGACAGATGTAGCCTTAGCAAAGGAAATGGCTGCCACAGCTAAAGCTCAGGCTGACCAGGCTCAACTTGATGTTCAGAGGTTATCAGGAGAGGTCAGGAAGAACAGAGAGCTCTTTTTGAGCAGTATAGAGAAGATACTTGAACAGATAAAGGAGAAGGAGAAGAAGTTTAAAGCTGAGAAAGTGGAACTTAAAGCTCCACCTTCTGCGATGATCTACAGGGTGAAAAAAGGTGATAGTTTATGGAGTATTGCTGGTTCCCCTGAGGTGTACAATGATCCAAATAAGTGGAAGAAAATATTTGAGGCTAACAAGGACAGATTAACAAGCCCTGATCTCCTTTACCCTGGACAGAAGTTAATTATCCCCCGTGAATAGAAATAAATAGGAGAGGAGATATATATAAAAGGCCCCCTCGGTTCGAAAGAGTGGGGCCTTTTTTATTTTTCGTTTTTCTCCTGCATTCCGTATTTTCTGCGGAATCTTTCAATGCGTCCTTCTGTGTCTACGAATTTCTGCTGAGCAGCACCTGTGAAGAATGGATGACACTGAGAGCATATTTCAACGTGAATGTTTTGTTTGGTTGATTTTGTTTTGAATTCTGCTCCACATGCACATTTTATTATCGTTTCTTTATATTCAGGGTGAATTCCTTTTTTCATTTCTTCCTCCGTTTCAAGTTTGATTTGTTATTTGATTTATTATATTAATTTTTACTTAAAATTAAAGGTAGAATTTTTCTTAAGGTGAGAGATAATATCAAAGAACTGTTTGTTATTTTCTGTTTTTTTCATGACCTCAATTACCGCTTCAATTGGCTCTTTCAAATTCTGGCGGTTTATATAATCCCTTAAGGCCCATATAGCCTTAAGTTCCTTTTCACCCAGGAGGAGCTCTTCTTTTCTTGTGCCAGACCTATTTATATCAATGGCAGGAAATATCCTCCTTTCGGCAAGTTCTCTGGTGAGTCTCAGTTCCATGTTTCCTGTTCCTTTAAATTCTTCAAATATAACCTCATCCATTTTACTTCCTGTTTCTACTAAGGCTGTAGCCAGAATAGTGAGACTACCCCCCTCCTCTACCTTCCTTGCTGCACCAAAAAAGCGTTTGGGATGGTGTAAGGTATTTGCATCTATTCCTCCTGAGAGAACTTTCCCACTTGTAGGAGTAACAAGATTGTAAGCTCTTGCCAGTCTTGTGATACTGTCAAGAAGTATTGCAACATCCTTTCCCTGCTCTACAAGTCTTTTAGCTTTTTCAATCACAAGCTCTGCCACTTTTATCTGATTTTTCGCAGGTTCATCAAAGGTGGAGTAAGCAACCTCCCCTTTTACTGAGCGTTGCATATCGGTGACCTCTTCTGGGCGCTCGTCTATGAGAAGTACTATTAACTCAATTTCAGGGTGATTTGTGGTAATAGCATTTGCAATTTTTTGCAGGAGAATGGTTTTACCTGTTTTAGGTGGAGCAACTATAAGTCCCCTCTGTCCCTTGCCTATAGGAGCTATAAGGTCAATTAGCCTTGTTGATATTTCCTCTTTTGTCGTTTCAAGTTTTATCCTTTCGTGGGGATAAAGAGGTGTAAGATTTTCAAATATGGTTCTGTTTCTGGCTTTTTCAGGGTCATCACCGTTAACTTTCTCCACCTTTAGCAGAGCAAAGTAATTCTCATTTTCCTTTGGGGGTCTTATCTGTCCACTTACAGTGTCCCCTTCTCTCAGGTCAAAGCGCTTAATCTGAGAGGGTGAAACGTATATGTCATCTGGTCCTGATAAATAGTTACTTCTGAGAAATCCATATCCTTCGGGAAGGATGTCAAGTACCCCTGATCCATAAACTATATTGTTTTTATCTATCTCGTCCTGAATTATACGGAAAATAAGCTCTTGTTTTTTCAAATGTTTGTAGTCAGAGATATTTCTTTTTGCGGCCTCCTCGTGTAGCTCTGTAATACTCTTTTTCTGAAGTTCGGCAATATCCATTCTTTATATTCCTCCTTCTTATAAAGTTATTTTGATGTTATCGTCAATTTTTAAAGTTCCCCTTAAGGAAATAAATCTTTCAGGGTGGTTTCAGATTGGCTTTTATCCTATTGCTATTGCTTGAGCTAAAGCGTATTTTTTGCAGTGAGAGATACTTACAAGCACTTTTTTTACTTTTTTTCTGGTGTTTTTTAAAATCTCAGGTGATAATTTAACCAGAGGCTCTCCATTTTTCCCCTGGAGAATGGAGACTTTATGCCAGTAAGGCCCAATTTCAAGAGATTTAAATACTGCTTCTTTTGCTGCAAATCTTCCTGCCAAGAAGGTTAATTTTTGAGAGGGGCTTTTTTTAATTTGCTTTTCAGAAGAGGTCAATATCTTTTCCTCGAATTGTTTCCCCCACTTTTCAAAAACTTTTTTCACCCTGTCTATTTCTATTATGTCAGTCCCTACTCCCTGGATTTTCATTTTTCCAGAAGTTTAAGCATTTGCTTTACTGCCTCTTCTATCCCTACAAGGGAGGCTCTTGCTATGATGGCATGACCTATACTTAGCTCGTCTATTTCTTCAATAAGGGCGATCTCGCGCACATTTTCGTAATTTAATCCATGACCGGCATTAACACCCAGCTCTAACTTTTTAGCCAGGATAGCTGTTCCTGCTATTTTTTCCAGTTCCTCTGAGGTATCCTGTGGGGTTTTGGCTTCGGCGTAAAGCCCTGTGTGAATTTCTATAAAATCTGCTCCCAGCTTGTGGGCTTTTTTTACACTGTTTGGAGTAGGATTTATAAAGAGAGAAACCGCAACTTTTGCCTCATGCATGAGTGATATAACTTCAGAGAGACGTTCAGATGATTTTGAAAGATCAAGCCCACCTTCTGTTGTGACTTCCCCTGGTCTTTCAGGAACTATTGTGACCATATCTGGTCGAACTTTGAGGG
>JAGHCI010000038.1:0-5391 GCA_021160545.1 Candidatus Aerophobota bacterium
GTGTGATATAACTTACGGAACAAATAACGAATTTGGTTTTGACTATTTAAGAGATAATATGGCACACAGGGTTGAAGACCAGGTTCAAAGAGGTTTTCACTATGCCATAGTGGATGAAATTGATAGCATTTTAATTGATGAGGCACGCACACCTCTCATTATTTCAGGTCCTGCTGAAGAATCTACAGAAATTTACTATGTTATTGACAGGCTTGTTCGTAGGTTGAAAAAGGGCAGAGATTATGAAGTTGATGAGAAAGATCATACAGTTGCCTTGACTGAAGAAGGTGTGGGGAAAGTGGAGAAACTTCTCGGGATTGGCAATATTTATCAGGATCCAAGGGGCTGGCAATTGATTCATCATGTGCATCAGGCAATAAGAGCTCATGAACTTTATCAAAGAGATAGAGATTATCTTGTTAAGGATGGAGAAGTTGTTATCATAGATGAGTTTACCGGGAGGCTTATGCCTGGAAGACGCTGGAGTGACGGACTTCACCAGGCCATAGAAGCAAAGGAAGGGGTTCCTATAAAAAGTGAAAATCAAACCCTTGCCACTATTACCCTGCAAAATTACTTCAGGATGTATAAAAAACTTTCTGGAATGACAGGAACAGCAGCTACTGAGGCTGAGGAGTTTTTGAAGATATATGGCCTGGAGGTAGTTGTTATCCCCACGCACAAACCCTGCAGAAGAGAGGAGCTTGAGGATAAAATTTATCAAACCGAAAAGGCAAAGTTTAAAGCTGTAGTAGAGAAGGTCGAGGAGCTTTATAAAAAGGAGCGCCCTGTCCTTGTGGGAACAAGGTCAGTGGAAAAGTCTGAAAAACTTTCCAGAATGTTAAGAGAAAAAGGCATACCTCACACTGTCCTTAATGCCAAGTATCATGAGAAAGAGGCGCAAATAGTGGCTCAAGCAGGGCAGAAAAGAGCGGTTACCATCGCCACCAACATGGCAGGAAGGGGGACTGATATTAAACTTGGAGAGGGAGTTGAAAAACTTGGTGGTCTTTTTGTGATTGGCACAGAAAGACATGAATCCCGCCGCATAGATAATCAGTTAAGAGGAAGAGCTGGTCGTCAGGGTGCACCCGGGGCTGCTCAGTTTTATGTAAGTCTTGAAGATGAGCTTATGCGGCTTTTTGGATCAGAGAGAATTAGTGCGCTTATGGCAAGATTAAAAATCCCTGAAGACCAGTCAATAGAACATCCCTGGATTACGAAGGCTCTTGAAAGAGCTCAGCAAAAGGTGGAAAGGAGAAACTTTGAGATAAGAAAACAACTTTTAGAATTTGATGATGTGATGAATCAGCAACGTCAGATAATATACAGTGAGAGACAGAAGGTTCTGGAGAAAAAGAATGTCAAAGAAGAAATATGGGAGATGATTCAGGATACAGTTGATTCTATAGTTTCCTCTTACACCAATGAGAAGATTCGTCCGGAAGAGTGGGATTTTGCAGGTCTGGCAAAAAAAATAAGAAATACTTTTGCCGTTGATGTTTATCCTGAGGTCATAAAAGGTCTTTATAAAAGAGATGAGATAAGAGAAAAAATTATTAAAGTTGTAAAAGAGGCCTACCAGAAAAGGGAAGAGGAACTGGGAGAGGAAATGATGAGGGAACTCGAGAGAATGGTGTTTCTTCATACTATTGATTCTCGCTGGAAAGATCACCTTTATGCCATGGACTCTCTTAGAGAGGGGATAGGTCTCAGGGGGTATGGACAGAGAGACCCTATTGTTGAGTATAAAAGAGAAGCTTACGCGATGTTTGAGGATCTTATTGAGAGGATAAAGGAAGAGGTTTCAGAGCTCATATTTAAAGTTCAGATTTCAAGAGAACCTGTTCAGGAAAGATATCATCCCAAGCCAAGTCCTGCTTTGGTGGGGACAAGGGTGAAAGATTCAAATAAAATTGGTAAAAAAAAGAAGATAGGCCGCAATGACCCTTGTCCTTGTGGGAGTGGTAAAAAGTATAAATACTGTTGTGGCCGGTACAAGTAAAAGGAGGGAGGCAAATATTGAGTAAAAGAACTGGAGCCCAGGTGGTGGTGGAGGCTTTACTTAAAGAAGGAGTAGAGGTTGTATTTGGTTATCCCGGGGGTGCAGTTATTCCTATTTACGATGTATTATATGATACCCCCCAAATAAGGCACATTACCACTCGCCATGAACAGGCAGCAGCACATGCTGCTGATGGTTATGCAAGAGCTACAGGTAGAGTTGGTGTGTGTATTGCTACCTCCGGGCCTGGAGCCTGTAATCTTGTCACAGGTATTGCTACTGCGTATATGGATTCTGTTCCTCTTGTTGCTCTCACAGGACAGGTCCCAACTTATATGATAGGAAATGATGCCTTCCAGGAAGCAAATATAACAGGTATAACTTACTCTATCACCAAGCATAATTATCTTGTAAAAGATGTAGACGAGCTTCCCAGGATATTGAAAGAAGCTTTTTATATTGCTCGTTCCGGAAGACCTGGGCCTGTACTTGTTGATCTTCCAAAAGATATACAGAATTCTTATACCACTTCCCCCTATCCAGATGAAGTTAAAATAAGAAGCTACAACCCTCACTATGAGGGAAATCCAAAACAGATAAAGCTTGCGGCAAAGGAGATTGACAGGTCAGAAAGACCTGTAATTTACGCTGGGGGCGGCGTTGTTTCGTCAGGTGCTTCAAAGGAGCTGTATGAATTTGCTCATCATACCAACATACCTGTCACCACAACTTTAATGGCTCTCGGGGCTTTTCCTGAAAATGATCCTCTCTCTCTTAAAATGTTAGGAATGCATGGTACCCGATACGCAAACTATGCAATTTGCGAAGCTGACCTTATTATAGCGGTGGGAGCAAGGTTTGACGACAGAATAACAGGCAAGGTTTCAGAATTTGCTCCCAAAGCAAAGATAATCCACATAGATATTGATCCAACAGCTATAAGTAAAAGTGTTAGGGTGGATATTCCTATAGTGGGCGATGCAAAAGATATACTCTCCAAGCTTAAGGCTCTTACCAAAAATAAAAATAGAGAAGTCTGGCACAGGAAAATTGCAGAATGGAAGGAAAAGTACCCTTTAAAGTATATAAGGAATGGAAAGCTTAAACCTCAGTTTGTTGTAGAGAAAATATATGAGGTAACAAAGGGAAAAGCTATAATATGCACGGAAGTTGGACAGAATCAAATGTGGGCAGCTCAATTTTACTGTCATACACGTCCGCGCAATTTCATCTCTTCAGGTGGTCTTGGAACAATGGGTTATGGATTTCCTGCTTCTATGGGAGCCCAAATTGGAAGACCGGGGGAGGTTGTGTTTGATATTGCAGGAGATGGAAGTTTCCAGATGAATATTCAGGAACTTGCAACTGTCTCCAGGGAAAATATACCTGTTAAGGTAGCTATTTTAAACAATGGTTATCTTGGTATGGTCAGACAATGGCAGCAGCTTTTTTACAAGGGCCGTTATTCCCAGGTTGATATTTCAGGGATTCCTGACTTTGTAGAAGTTGCAAGGGCTTACGGAGTTGAAGGTATAAGGGTGGAAAAGGAAAAAGAGGTTGAAGAGGCTTTGAAAAAAGCGTTAAGTATTAATGGGCCTGTGGTAATAGATTTCAGAGTTGATCCAGAAGAAAATGTCTATCCTATGGTTCCTGCAGGAGCCGCTCTATATGAGATGATAGATGGTCTTGCTTAATCGTTATATCTTCTAAAAGTTTTTTATCCCTTCACCGCTCCGGCAAGTATTCCTTTTATCAGGTGTTTTTGAAAGAGGAGCACAAATACTATAGCCGGAATTAAAGTATACATTGTAGCTGCTGCAAGCCAGTTCCACTTTACAAAGCCATCAGCAAAAAAGTCATATAAGCCTACAGACAGAGTTTTGGCGTTTACTCTTGTTAGAACCAGGGCAAACATAAACTCATTCCAGCACATAAGAAAAGCAAGTATCGCACTTGCGACTACACCTGGTTTTGTAAGGGGCAGGATAACCTTCCAGAAGGCGCTTATATTTCCACATCCGTCAATCTTGGCCGCATCATCCAGCTCCTGGGGAATGGATTCAAAAAATCCTGACAAAATCCAGATAACAAAAGGCAGGTTAAAGAAGATATAAGCTATTATTAAAGCAGCTAAGGTATCCATCATTTTGAATGAGCTAAATATTATTGTGAAGGGAACTATGAAGGAGATAGGGGGAACTAATCTGCTTGCTAAAATTGACCCAAACATAAATCCCCTGCCTCTAAACTTGAATCGGGAGAACCCATAAGCTGCCGGAGTGCCAAGCCCGATACAGAGAGCAGCTACAGATAGGGATGCTATTAGAGAGTTAATTGTGTATTTCGGAAAAGGTCTTTGCAGAAGGAAAATTCGGTAATTTTCAAGTTTTACAGGACTTGGTATTATGACAGGAGGCACCTTGAAAACTTCCTCGTCTGATTTAAAGGAGGTATCAAGCATCCAGAAAACCGGGAATAAACTAATAAATATGAAAAAGATTAAAAAAGCATAAATGCCAGCTTTTGTCCAGTCTATTTTTTTATCTTTTCTCATAAAGTGCTCCTCCTTATTATATCTTCCTTCCAATAGCTTTAAAATAGCCAATTACAAAGGCAGTTATCATTATAAACATAACCACGCTTAAAGCAGCAGCATAGCCCTGCCTTAGAAAGAGATTAGCATTTTTGTAAATATAAAGAGCAAGTGTTTCAGTGCTATCTCCAGGACCACCACCTGTAAAAAGAAAAGGTATACCAAACTCACGAAAGCTAAACATACTGTGGATAACAAGAGCAATTAAAATCTCCGGTTTTATCAGGGGAATGGTTATATGTTTGGCACAATACCACCTTCCTGCACCATCTACTCTTGCTGCATCATAAAGTTCTACAGGAATGCGCTGAGTTCCGGCAAATAAAATTAGAGTAGATAAAGGAATTCTGTACCATGCATCCACCCACAGAAGAAGAAGCATGGCTGTAACTGGGTTACCTAACCAGAAGAAGTTTTTCTCCAGTATTTTCATTTGTACCAGAGCTATATTTAGTATCCCATATACATCGTGGACGACCCACCTCCACATGATACAACCTGCAACAAAGGGCGTCATCCAGGGAAGCAGGATTGCAACAATAAATGCTGAGCGGAATTTTATGCCACTGTTTAAGGCAAGAGCAAGACACAGGGATAAGGTAAAACCAATTCCTATGGAACCTCCTGTGTAAATTGCCGTGTGTGCAAGATAACGCCAGAAAAGGGGATCTTGAAATAAATTGGTGTAGTTTTCAATACCGTTAAAATAAATAGCTCTTTGCAGTATGTTTCTTACAAAAAAACTGATGTATATATTAAAGATAGTTGGAAAACCCACAACTAACAATATAAC
>JAGHCI010000089.1:0-5948 GCA_021160545.1 Candidatus Aerophobota bacterium
GGCATACTCCGAGAGGGGATGGTGTCTTTTAGAGGTATCATACAAAAGCCTTTTTGTTTTTGAGTATATTATTTTGACAAAGCAAGTCAACTTCCTTTTTAAGCTCCAGAGGAAAGAATTTAGAAAAAATAAATTAAACTCCCGAATAGGCGTTAAATCCTCCATCCACAGGAATAACTGCACCGGTGACAAACCTTGAAGCATCCGAGGCAAGCCAGATGCAAACCCCTACAAGGTCATCAGGTCTTCCAAATTCTCCCATAGGAGTATGAGCTATTATAGACCTGCCTCTTTCTGTAAGCTGTCCTTTTTCATCCAGAAGCAGATAACGATTTTGGTGTGTAAGGAAAAAACCAGGAGCTATCGCATTCACTCTCAGATTTTTATTGTATTCTCTGGCAAAATGAACAGCAAGCCATTGGGTGAAATTACTCACGGCGGCTTTGGCGGCTGAGTATCCGGGTATCCTCGTTAGAGGACGGAAAGCATTCATGGAGGATATGTTTATTATAGAGCCACCTTCTTTATTTTGCACCATAGTCTTACCAAATACCTGACAGGGCAAAATTGCTCCTCCAAAAAGATTAAGCCCTATCACCTTCTGAAGTCCGGATAAAGGTAGGTCAAAAAAACTCAAATCCTTTGATGTGGTGGCCTCTTTCATATTACCTCCTGCTGCATTAAGCAAAATGTCCACCCTTTCAAAATCCTCCATTATTTTATCGTGACAGGACTTTATCTTCTCCTTATCCATAACATCCACATAGTAACCTTTTGCTTTTATACCCTCTTTTTCAAGTTCTTTCACAACCGCAGAGGTATCAGCAATATCACATATAGCAACCTCTGCCCCTGCCTTTCCAAAACCCTTTGCTATAGCTGATCCCAGCACACCTGCTCCACCTGTAACAACTGCTTTTTTCCCTTCAAGGCTGAAAAGATTTAGAAATTCTCTCATTTTCTCCTCCTGACCTGATATGATGTTTTTATCCTAACTATTTTTACCAGCTTTTCAAAATTAGTAAAGTTTATATAAACCTCCTTGTGAAAAAAAGCAGAGCTACTTGATTAAAGAAGGATTTGCTTATATAATTTAAATAAATTATTCTCCAACACTTTATCGCAAAATAGCAAAAGAAGAAAAGATGTCTCAACTTAAAGAAGGAAAGGTAAGCCCTTTCGTTTTACAAAAATTTTTTTCCTCTCTTCCTGAGGACAGGTCAGTGATAGTGGGACCTGGCATTGGAAAAGATGCAGCAGTAGTAAGTATTGAAGAAAATCTTATAGCAATTAAAACAGACCCCATAACATTTACTTCTGAAAACCTTGGCTGGTATGTAGTAAATATAAATGCCAACGATATTGCCTGTATGGGAGCAGAACCTTGCTGGTTTCTGGTGAATCTTATTCTTCCTCCCGGAGAAAAAAAACAATTCCTTCAAACCTTTTTTGATCAGCTTTCTCAAAGCTGCAAGGAGCTTGGTATATCCCTTGTTGGAGGGCATACCGAAGTTACGCCAGCTGTTAAAAGGCCAATAGCGGTAGGATGTATGGTGGGAAAGCTAAAAGTAGGTAAAGTTGTTACAAATTCAGATGCAAGGGTCGGTGATGTTGTTCTCCTGACAAAGGGAGTAGCCATAGAAGGAACGCATGTGATATATCAGGAGAAGAAAGAGGACCTGAAGAATAAAATACCCCTTGAGGATATAAAAAAAATTGAAAACTTCTTAAAGGATCCCGGAATAAGCATTGTAAAGGAGGCAAAAATTGCTCTGAAAAATTTCAGGGTTCACTGTCTGCATGATCCCACTGAAGGAGGATTAATTGCAGGAGTATGGGAAATAGCAAAGGCTTCAAAGGTGGGAATTGTTGTGGAGGAGAAGAAGGTTCCTATCCTCAGGGAAACAAAAATTATATGCGAAAGATTCAATATTGACCCTCTTGCTCTCCTTGCATCAGGAGCACTTTTAATTGTTACAGAGGAGAAGGAAAGTGAAAAACTCATCTCTCTTTATAAAAAAGAAAAAATAAGGTGTGAGAAAATAGGAAAGGTTCTTCCAGAAAAAGAAGGAGTTATTATAGTAAGAAGAGGGGGAAGAAAGGAAAATATTTTGGAGCCTCCTGAAGATGAGTTAACCAAATTATTTTAGGGAGGAAAGTGATGGCAAAAGTCGGTATCATTTACTACTCAAAAAGTGGGAATACAGAAAAAATGGCAAAAGAAGTCTATGAAGGAGTAAAATCAGAAGGAGTAGAAGCTGAACTTAAAAGGGTGGAAGATACCCAGCCAGAAGACCTTCTTAAATGGGATGGAATTATTGTGGGTTCACCCTGTTATTATGGCCTTCCGGCCTCACCTATAAAAGAACTCTTTGATCGCTCAGTTAAATACCATGGAGAACTTGAAGGAAAAGTTGGAGCTGCCTTCTCCTCTTCTGCTAACATAGGCGGAGGAAACGAAACAACTATTCTTGCTATTCTCCAGATGATGCTAATTCATGGAATGATAGTTAAAGGAACCTCTGAAGGTGATCACTATGGTCCTGTAAGTATTGAAAAACCTGACGAGAAAGTTAAACTCCAATGCAGAGAACTTGGAAAAAGAGTGGCAAAACTTGTAAAAAGGATGCCCCTTTGTTAATTATTCCCGCCATTGATCTGAAAAGCGGAAAATGTGTACGGTTGTGGCAGGGACAGAAAGAAAAAGAAACAGTATATGCCGAGAACCCTGTTGAAATAGCCACCTTATGGAAAAGCAAGGGAGCAAAAAGACTTCATATAGTTGATCTTGATGGAGCTTTTTCAGGAAAACCTCAGCATCTTAAAATAGTAGAGGAGATTAAACAAAAGGTTCCTGTTGAGATTCAATACGGAGGAGGAATAAGAAGTCTTGAAGTACTTGAGGAAGTGATAAGAAAGGGGGTAGATTTTACAATAATTGGCACAAAAGCTCTATCCTCAAGGTTTATTGAAAAAGCTGTGAAAAAATTTGGTCAGAGAATAATAGTCTCAATTGATTTAAGAGAAGATAAGATAGCATTAAAAGGATGGGAAAAAGAAGTTTGTGTTGATGTTAAAGATCTAATAGAAAGTCTTGCTAAAGTGGGGATTAAAACCGTAATCCTAACAGATATAAAAAGAGACGGCACCCTTGAAGGGGTGAATATCAATTTTATTCAAAACCTTGTAGAAAAAGTTAAAACTGACTGCAATTTCTTGGTAGCAGGAGGTATCTGTTCTCTTGAAGATATAAAGAAAATAAAAAGGTTAAAAAGCAGAAAAATATCGGGTATAATAATAGGAAAGGCTCTTTACACAGGCAATATAAAATTGGAAGAAGCTTTAAAATTAAACTAAAAAAATAAAATAAAAAGGCGGTAAGATGGAATTCTTAAATAAAATAAAATTTAACACTCAGGGAATTGTTCCTGCTATTGTGCAAGAGGAAAAAACAGGGAAAGTTTTAATGCTTGGATGGATGAATAAAGAAGCCATTGAAAAAACAATACTAACAAAGAAGGTTCACTTCTGGAGCAGGTCAAGAAAAAAAATGTGGCTGAAAGGAGAGACCTCCGGTCACTACCAGCTCGTTAGAGAAATTTATATAGACTGTGACGAGGATACTCTCCTGCTTAAAGTAGAGCAAATAAAAGCTGCCTGTCACAAAGGTTACAAAAGTTGTTTTTTTAGAAAAGTTAATTCTGAAGGAAAGCTTGAAGTAGTAGAGAAAAAAGTATTTGAACCAGAGGAGGTATACAAATAAGAATACAAAAAAAACTCCTTTTACTTTTGCTTTTATCTCTCTTTCAATTAAACAAAGCACATGCTTACCTTCCTGCTCCAGCCATTAATGTTAAGATAGCAGAGGGAAATACCTTCCTTATTTCGGCAACAAGGGGATTTTATAAAATTAAAGACCAGAAAAAAGAAGAAATTTTTTACCACCCAGTAAAGATTAAATTCTCTCCTGCTGGTATAGATATAAACGGAAAAATATGGGATAAAGAAATAAAAATAGAGCCTGATGATAACTCTTTTTGTGAGGTTAATCAAAAAAGTTACAGAGGGATTATTATTATTATTAAAAAGGCAAAGGGAAAACTTGAGGTAATCAACAAAGTTAATCTTGAGGAATACCTTTATGGTGTGATAAAACTTGAGATCTCTCCTGAATGGCCCCTTGCTACTTTATGCGCTCAGGCAATTGTGGCAAGGACATATGCTGTAAGAAGGCTCTGGAACAACTTTCCCATTACAAATCTTCCCCAACATCAGGCCTATGGAGGAGTAAAAGCAGAAGATGCGAGAGCAGCAATTGCAGTTGATATTACACGAGGCGAAATTCTCACCTACCATGGTCAACCGGCAAATTCTGTTTATCATGCCTGCAGTGGAGGATATATAACAAGTAGCAAGGAAGTATGGGGGGAAGATTATCCTTATCTTCGGGTTCAAAAAGATCCCTTTTCTCTTAATTCACCCTACAGCAGGTGGAAGTTGAGAGTGTCCAAGAAGGAACTTGAAAAAAAACTGCAACAATCCGGCTTTAAAGTAAGGCAAATAAAGTCTCTTGTTATAACAGAAAAAGATTTATCAGGAAGATGTAAAACTTTACTTGTCTCCTGTAAAAGTGGTTCCTGCATTATTTCTGGGAGGAAATTGCGTGAAATTTTAGGACCTGATGTATTGCGGAGCACTTTATTTAAAGTAAAAAATGAAGGTAGCTTTTTTCTGTTTGAAGGCAGAGGATGGGGACATGGAGTAGGTATGTCTCAGTGGGGAGCTGCAAGAATGGGAGAACTTGGTTATACCACAGAACAAATTCTTTCCTTTTATTATCCAGGCACAGAAATTAAAAAAATTTATTAAAAATGAAGATAATTCATCGCTACATCTTAAGAGAAACTTTCTGGCCTTTTGTTTTTGGATTTTTATTTTTTAACTTCATTCTTTTTGTTGGAGTAATATTTGACCTGACGAAACTTATATTTGTTGAAAGTGCTCCTCTTTTTAAAGTGTTGAAATTAATAGTTTTTTCCTTACCATCTTTTTTTGATATCATCATTCCAGTTTCTCTTCTTTTCTCCATTATATTAAGCTTTGGTAGATTGAGTGCTGATGGGGAGATAACAGCTTTTAGAAGTTCTGGAATAAGTCTTCTCCAAATTGAATTCTCTATAATTCTGTTTGCAATTTTTCTAACTTTTATCTCTCTCTTATTCTCAGCTTTTCTTACTCCCTGGTGTAATAGAATGTACAAAACAACTTATACTGAGATTATTTTGCACAGACCATCCCTTCAGGTTAAAGAAAAAACCGTGGTTAAAATAGATGATAAAAGAGTGTACGCTTTTAAGGTGGATAGAGAAAAAAATATGATGGAAAAAATAATCCTGTATGAATTTGTGCCATCTTTCAGCCAAAAGTTCCCCCAGGTAAGTATTGCTGAAAAGGGAGAGGTGACAGAACAAAAAATTATTCTTGAGAAAGTTAGGCTTTTCCAGTTTGACAGAAGTTACAGATTGACAAGATACGGAAGATTTGGCCGGGAGGTAATTTATCTTAACCAGAAAAAATACGAAAAGACAGAATTAAAAAAGGAAAGCTGGGATATGACCTTCAGAGAGATAAGAGAAAAATTAAGAGAGGAAAATCTTCCCTTAGAGGAAAAAACAAAACTTGAAATTGACCTTCATGGAAGAATAGCAATTCCTCTTGCAACTTTTATCATGTGTATACTTGGTATTCCTCTTGGAATAAAGGTTGAACGGGGAGATAAATCCATAAGTCTTGGCATAAGCCTTATAGTGGTAATTATCTACTACATTTTTTTTCTTGCGGGTAACTTTCTTGCCAGGGCACAGATTGTCTCGCCCTTTCTGGGGGCCTGGATACCCAACTTTATTTTCTTCACTCTTGGAGTCTATCTTAATATAAAGGCTATAACA
>JAGHCI010000080.1:0-2582 GCA_021160545.1 Candidatus Aerophobota bacterium
TCTCTATACCTACCTACACGCCAGTGATGTTCTATTAATCCACAAGGATACCGCTGATGCTGTCGTTGTCTCCTCAACTGCCTATCTTTGTATGGGTTCTGGTTGTCCTCTGCTTGTATCTGACACTAACTTTTTTGAGACTTTAAATCAAGAGGTAATTAAGTATAAAGGTCTGGGAATTTTTGCCGAAAAATTAAGAGAAATCCTTGAGGAAAAACAAACCATTAAAAATACCCTTAAAGCAGCAGAAAGTTATGTAAAGTGTAATTCAGATTACGAGATTGGAAAAAGATTTATCGAGCTATTCAAATTGCTCAAGGCAGAAACCAGAGAAAAGCTACCTGTCCTTAATATTGATAGTTTTACGGAAATCCCTCTTTCTGAGGTGGAAATAGACACTAAACCTAATATTGTGTATCTGCAAAACCCATTAGATGATAAAAATATAAAATCAGCTTAGAGGACATAGATGATTGGTCCTTTCAGAGACTTTGAAGAAAACCCGATCCTTGTGCCAGGACAGGGATTTTACTCTAAAGGCGCTTATAATCCTGCGGTTATAAAGAATAATGGAATTTTCTTTATGCTTTATCGAGCAGAGGCGACAAACGAAAGCTTAACCGGAAGAATAGGTCTTGCAAAAAGTATCAATGGATTTAACTTTACCCCTTATCCTCACCCGGTCCTTACACCGGGTGAGGATTTTGACAGGTTTGGATGTGAGGATCCAAGAATTATAAGGATTGGAGATACATTTTACCTTACCTATGTGGGGAATCCAGGAAGATACGAAGTGGGCAATATATGCCTTGCTATTTCTAAAGATTTAATTCACTGGAAAAAGCACGGATCCATCTTTAAACCCGAAAGCAACTGGAATAAGGGTCAGGTAAAGGCAGGTGCTATTCTCCCGGAAAAAATAAACGGAAAGTACTTTATGTACTTTATGGGAGAAAATGAACCCTGGAAAACAGCAATAGGTCTTGCTACATCTTCTGACCTTTTCCAGTGGGATGAACCATTAAAAGAACCTGTTCTTTATCCAAGAAAAGGATATTTTGACAGCAAAGGAGTAGAGCCAGGTCCTCCTCCAATCCTCACAAAAGAGGGAATCTGGCTTATTTACTCAGGATGGGGTGATGACCATACTTATAAAGTGGGAGCCGCACTTTTTTCAAGAGATGACCCAGCTAAAATAATAAAAAGAACAGAGAAACCCATCCTGTATACAAAAACAAATTGGGGTGACTTCTTTGGAGGAATTTCCAACCACACAGTGCCAGAAGGACTTGTCATAGAGAAAGAACACTGGTTACTTTACTATGGAGCTGCAGATAGAGCTTGCTGTGTAGCATTATGGAATAGGGGAGGTAAAGAATGAGAATAGCAATGATGAGTGCCTGGAATACCGACTCAGGAGTGGCAATCCATGCTGAACCAATAGGAAAATCCTGGATAAAAATGGGACACAGTCTTACTGTCTTTAGTTTCATAAAAGAGGATTTTCATGGTGAGGGATTTACTGGCGAAGACGAGGATTTTGTCGTAAGATGTTTTGGTACAGACTTTAAAACAAAGTATCTAAACCCAATACCTTTTCTCACTCTGGATTATGATATTTTTGTTGTTCAAGATATAGGAGTATTACCAAAAGAGAATCTTGCAAAGATATTTCACCTTATAAAGAAAAAAGCACCAACAATTCATATAGTACACGAAAATACACTCTCAGAAGATCCGGCATTTTATCAGTTTGACTGGGATGCTGTTGTTTACTTTGATAAAAGGCAGGAATTTCTAAAAAAAATATATACCAATGCTTATTACATCCCCTTTCCCTGCTTCCCCATAAGGACAGTAGAGAAAAATGAAGCAAGAAAGAAATTAGACCTTCCACTTAATAAAAAGATAGTTCTTTTTTTCTGTCAAAGAGGATACTCTCTTTACCTCCCAGAGAGAGACAGGCAATTAAGTGATGTATTATTCCTAATTCTGGGGCCAAAAAAAATGGATATCCTGGAAAAGTTTTCTCCTGATCCTAACATCATCATAAGGGAAGAGAAAGTCCTTACCAAAGAAAAATTTGACCTTTATCTTTCTGCCTGCGACGCAGTGGTACTTCATAAATTTCAGACAAAATATGAAGCTGTTGTTTCATCTACAGCTTTTCAGGCTCTTGGTACTGGATGTCCTCTTATCGTACCAAGACGCTCAGACTTTTTCCACCCCTTCTCAAAAGAGGTTTTAAGATATGCGGACAGAGAGGAGCTAAAACATATCCTGGCTCTTGTTTTAGCGGAAGGAGAAGAAGAAAAGAAATTAAAAAAAGAAGCTCTATCGTATGCTGCAAGATACTCCGGGGAAAATATAGCAAGAGAGTACCTTGATCTTTTTGAAAGAACAAAAAATCTCAAATCATAAATTGAGTCTCTCAATACTGTGGAGCTGGGAGAGAGGAACACTTAAAAAAGCCCTGACCACCTCCGGGTCAAACTGTGAACCTGCACATCTTTTTATCTCCTTTGTGGCATCTTCAATGGACATTTTCTTTCTGTAAGGGCGATCGGTGGTCATAGCATCAA
>JAGHCI010000081.1:0-6536 GCA_021160545.1 Candidatus Aerophobota bacterium
TAACTCTCCTTTTTGGCAGAAAATAAGGAAAAAATTATTAGATGATAACTGCAAAAAAAGATATTTCCTATCTGGTAGCTTTAATATTAACCTTCTCTCTCATAGGAATTGGGATAGGATATGTTATTCATGCTCTTTCTGATCTTCCTAAGGTTGATCAGCTTGAAAATTACCAGCCAGACCAGATAACCACAGTTTATTCTGATGATGGAGAGATAATCGGGGAGTTTTTTGTTGAAAGAAGAAAAGTTCTCACCCTTTCAGAAATTCCGGATTATTTAGAAAAAGCTTTTATCGCTGTTGAAGACCACAGGTTTTATTCTCATCCTGGAATAGACATAATCAGGATACTAAAAGCTGTATGGATTGACATTATTACCTGGAGTAGGTCTCAGGGAGCAAGTACTATAACTCAACAACTTGCAAGAAACCTGTTTCTCACCCAAAAGCGCACTTTGTCAAGAAAGTTAAAAGAAATTATTCTGGCAGTTCAGATTGAGAGAAAATACAGTAAAGATGAGATACTCGAAATGTATCTAAATCAGATATATTTCGGTCACGGCATTTACGGTGTAGCCGAGGCAGCATCATTTTATTTTAACAAACCAGTGGAAGAGCTTACACTTTCAGAGTGTGCCCTTTTGGCGGGAATTCCGAGAAGCCCGGGTAGGTACTCACCCTTTTACAGTCCAAAAAATGCTCTTATCAGAAGAAACTATGTACTTAAGAGGATGTATGAGGTCGGTTTTATTACTTACCAGCAAATGAAAGATGCACAAAGTTCTCCTCTCGGAGTTATAAAAAAAGAGGAAAAGGAAAGAGAGAAAAAACACATATACAAAGCCCCCTATTTTGTGGAGTGGGTTCGTCAGATAGTAGCAAAAAAATATGGATATAAGATGCTCTGGAGAGGAGGATTAAAGATATATACCACCCTTGATACTAAGATGCAGGAGGCAGCAGAAGAAGCTCTTTTGCCTTATCTAAAGCAAAACAATTTTCAGGGAGCTTTTATTGCCATGGATCCTCATACAGGTTTTGTTAAAGCTATGATAGGGGGAAGAGATTTTGAAGAATCCCAATTTAACAGAGCCACTCAGGCCCACAGACAAACAGGCTCTGCTTTTAAATTATTTACCTATACCGCAGCTATTGACAGCGGAAAATTTAACTCCTTGAGTCTTTTTTATGATGCTCCTGTTGTTTTCTCTAAAGGGAGAAGACTCCCAAAAAGCGGAGAAATAAAGGAAGAGAAGAGGTTCTGGTCACCTGAAAACTATGAAAGGCACTATTGGGGAGAGGTCTTTTTGTGGGAAATGCTTGCTCACTCAATAAATGTGGCTTCCGTAAAACTTCTTCAAAAGGTTGGAATTAGCACCGTAATAAAATATGCCAGAAAAATGGGAATAGAAAGTCCCTTAAACCATGATCTGACTCTTACACTTGGCACATCAGGTGTGACTTTACTGGAAATGGTGAGAGGATATGCCACAATAGCAAATTACGGCATAAAAATGACCCCTATTTTTATCAAAAAAATAGAAAATTCTGAGGGCAAGATAATGGAGGAAAACTTTCCTCAGGGAGAAAAGGTCCTTTCTCCTCAAACTGCTTTTATAATGATAGATCTTTTAAAAAAAGCTGTGGATCTTGGTACAGGTAAAAGGATAAGATGGCTCGGTTTTAACAGACCTTGTGCTGGAAAAACAGGAACTGTTGGGTGGACGGGAGAGAAAGAGACAGATAAAACCATGGATGCCTGGTTTATCGGATTTACCCCTGATCTTGTGGCTGGTGTATGGATTGGAAAAGACGATGGCTCTCCTCTTGGAGAAAAAATAACGGGAAGTATAGCAGCAATTCCTGTCTGGACAAAATTTATGAAAAAAGTCTTGGAGGGAAAACCGGTAAAGGATTTTCCCTGTCCTTCTGGAATTGTGTTTAAAGAGATAGATCTTGATACAGGACTTTTAGCCGATAAAAACTCAAAAAATACCTGTTGGTTTGCTTTTAAGGAGAGCACCGTCCCCCCCATTATCTCCCCCAGAAAAAAGGATGAGTTCCTGGTGAGAGAATTCAGTCTTTCAAGATTTCCTCTCTGAATAGGGGACAAAATGAAAACAAACGGTATATTAACTTTAACTACAGATTTTTCCGATGATATCTATGTGGGGCAGATGAAAGGCGTGATTGTTTCAATCAACCCAGAAGCCAGAATAATCGATTTGACACACAGAATAAAGAGTTTTGGAATTCTGGAGGCAGCTTTTTTTATCTCTCAGGTATGTCCAACATTTCCGCCGGGAACTGTTCATATAGTAGTGATACATCCAGGAGTTGGAACAAAAAGAAGAGAAATAATCCTTTTAACAGACAGACATTTTTACATAGGCCCTGACAACGGGATATTCCACTTTGTTAAAAAAATAGAGAATTTGAAAAAGGTGGTTGAAATAGATATGAATTTATTTAAGGATGCTTGCTTTACCTTTCACGGAAGAGATATTTTTGCTCCAGTAGGAGCTTACCTTTCCTCAGGAAGAAAAATGGAAGAGTTTGGTAAGATTGTAGATAAGGACACAATAGTCTCACTCTCTCTTCCAGAAGGTTGTATAATTTATATAGATGCATTTGGAAACATCATAACCAATATAAAAAAGGAGTTTTTCTACGGGGACAAGTTAATTATAAAATACGGTAACAAAAAAGTAAAAGCTACCTTTGCCAGGACTTTCTCTGAAGTAAAAGAAGGTGAATATGTTGTGTTAAGAGGAAGTTCAGGCTACCTTGAGGTTGATAAAAATAAATCTTCTGCTGCTGATGAGCTTGCAGCAAAAACTGGAGAAAAAATAAGTATCTCAAGACCCTCTTAAATCCCTGCCTCCTCTCTTATAATCTCCACCATATCTGTCTTTTCCCAGGTAAACTCGGGCTCCCCCCTTCCAAAGTGTCCGTAAGCTGCTGTCTTTTTATAAATAGGACGAAGCAAATTCAACTTTTCGATTATTCCCCGAGGAGAAAGGGGGAAATGCTTGGCAACTATTTCCTTTATCTTTGATTCAGGAATCTTACCTGTACCAAAAGTATCTATCATCAAGGAAACAGGATCACTTACACCTATAACATAAGCAAGTTGGACCTCACATCTTTCAGCTATACCGCTTGCTACAATATTTTTGGCTATATAACGAGCCATATAAGAGGCAGAACGGTCAACTTTTGTGGGATCTTTTCCTGAAAAACAACCTCCCCCATGGGAGCCCACACCTCCATAAGTATCCATAATAATTTTTCTTCCAGTAAGACCCGTATCTGCCTGAGGTCCTCCTATTTTAAAACTTCCCGTGGCATTAATAAAATAGCTCATTTCTGGGTCTCTGTACTCTTCTGGAATGCAAGGTTTAATCACCATTTCTATCAATTCATCTTCTATATCCTCTGCCTCCACCTCAGGAGAATGTTGTGCGGCAAGGACTACTGTTTTAACTCTTTTTGGAATGCCATCCTCATACTCCACGGTCACCTGAGACTTACCATCAGGACGAAGATAAGGAAGCACTTTTTTCTTTCTCATATCTGCAAGTCTTTTTGTTAATCTGTGGGCTAAAACTATAGGCAAAGGCATATATTCGGGAGTTTCTTTGGTGGCATATCCAAACATCATTCCCTGGTCTCCTGCCCCATCTTTATCAACTCCTGCAGCAATATCTGGAGATTGCTCATGAATAGAGGTTATAACCGCGCAACTTTTATAATCTATTCCGTAACTTGCATGCGTATATCCTATTTCCTTTAAAGTCTGCCTGGCAATAGAAGGTATATCAACATAGCAACTTGTGGTAATCTCTCCTGCTATAAAAACAAGACCTGTTGTCACAAGAGTCTCGCAAGCAACTCTTCCCTGAGAGTCCTTTTCCAAAATAGCATCTAATATTGCATCTGAGATTTGATCAGCAATTTTGTCCGGATGTCCCTCAGTTACTGACTCTGAAGTAAAAAGATAATTTCCTCTTCCCATCCCCTTTCTCCTTAAAAGAAAATTATGATTCTTCTTTCTTTATTATTTCTTCTATTTCCTCCACCGTTTCTACCTTCAATAACTCCTGTCTTACTCTTCTTCTCCTCAGAAAACGAGATATAAGCGCTAAAGCCTTCAGGTATTCCCTCGATACATCCTGAGGGGCCGCTAACATAAAAAAAAGATACACAGGCTCTTTGTCAAGAGCTTCAAAATCTATTCCTTCCTTTGATATCCCAAAAGCTCCAACCATTTTCTTAACAACTCTTGATCTTGCATGAGGTATTGCTATATTGTATCCGATACCTGTTGAACCAAGCTCCTCCCTTTCTTTTATCAAGCGTAAAAACTCCTTGGGGTCGGTTAATTGACCTGTTTTTTCTATGAGAGAAACAAGCTCTTCCAGAACCTCGTCTTTTGTCCTTGCTTCAAGCCTGGGTTTAATAGCTTTTTTATCTAAAAAATCACTTAACTGCACATTATCCTCCTTGTTAATATTTTTTAATAAGGCTCAATTAAGGTAAAACTACCTTCTTTATCCTTGCAGATAACATTTATCTGGTTGGTTTTAGAATTTAAAAAGAAAAGAAAATCCTCGCCAGATGATCTAAGCTGCATTATAGCCTCATCTATTTCCAGAGGTTTGGCCACTTCTTTTCTAACCCGTTTTAGAGTAACCTCTTCTCTACTCTCTCCCTGTAAATTTTCCACTTGACTGCTGCCAAGATAGTTCTTAGACAATTGAATTTTATGAGAACTCTTTTTTTCTTTATATTTCTTTGATTGATTAATTGCTTTTTTAATAGCTCCTTCTATTGAAGCAAAAAGGTCAGTGGCGTCTTCCTTCGCATTTATAATTGAACCTTTTGCTTGAATATTTATCTCAGTTTCATACCGATTTTTTCCAAATTTTATAATTACACGACAACCAATAATATTCCTGAGATACTTGTTTACTTTGTCTATCTTTTTATTTACAAAATCATAAACATCCTTTGTTATCTCCACATGGACTCCACTTATGTCCAGTTTCATACACATCACCTCTTTTTGTTTTTTAAAACAAATCCCGGCTGAAACTCTTATAACTAAAGCTACTCACGCTGCTTTCAATTACAATCATTCCAGCCGGGCTTGTAGTTTTCATCTGTGGCTTTAGTCTGCTTTTACCACGTTTATCGCTTGAGGACCTCTCTTGGTTTCTTGAACATCAAAGATCACCTCATCTCCTTCCTTCAAACTCTTAAATCCTTCTTGAGCAATATTGGAAAAATGTACAAACACATCCTTTCCATTTGCTCGAGAGATAAACCCATACCCCTTACGGTCATCAAACCACTTGACCGTTCCTCTTTCTGACATTGAAACTCACCCCCTTACTACAAAATTTACAAATAAGTCCGCTAAATTATAGCTATACTTTTAAAAATGTCAAACCCTGCTTCAGAAAATTACAGGCCAACGTCAACTGATCTTGCCAGAGCAAAAGAGAAAACCTCAACTCCATCCTTTTTTATCACCCGGGCTGCTTCATTTAAGGTAGCTCCTGTCGTATAAACATCGTCTACAAGCAAAATTTTCCTGCCTTTACCTTTTTTCTTTGCTTTTTTCTTTATGGAAAATGCTCCCTTCAAATTATTTTGTCTCTTTTCTTTGTGCAGGCCAGTCTGAGGCTCTGTGTAACGGAGTCTTACAAGATAATTATTCCAAACAGGGAGATTTAAAATATTACCTATTATCTTCGCAATATCTTCGGCCTGATTAAATCCCCGTTCCCTCAATCTCCTTGGATGAAGAGGAACAGGAACTATTGCCTCAAGCCTGAGAGAGGACAAATTGAATCGCTCTATAGCATACTTTATAATCCTGGCAAATCCTCTTACTATTCCTCTTTTCCCCTTGTATTTGAAAAATTTAATAGCCTCAGCCATTACACCCTGATAAATAGTTGGTGAGAAGAGTCTGCTGAAATAAGGAGGATGTTGTTTACACTCAAAGCAAATAAGGAGAGGGTTTACTTCTTTAAACAAAGAAGGTAGAGGTTTACCACACTTTACACAGTGGACCTCGGGTAATAATTTAACCTTTTGCCAGCATTTAAAGCATATAAAACTTCTATTTAAGGGCTCAAGAGGGCTTTCGCATAAAAGACAATCTGCTGGAAAGAATAAACTCATAAAACCATTAGCTAAATACCTGCCTACCAACTTCAAACTCCTGCTTACAAGCAGTTTACTAAATCTATTTTTATTGTCAAGGAATCTTGGGTGTATAATAAAAATTGTGGTAAGAAAATGTTTAGTAAGAAGATGTATCTTGCACCAGAAAAGAATTTGGCAGATCAGGTAGCTTTTAAAGGCATGGGTGGAAAAAGGAAGGAGTTTATGTTAAAATGGGTACCCAACCCCAAACAATTTAGAAGAAAGGAGGGTACCCATGAAGAAAGAAATTCAAAAACTCCTCAACATCGATGATAATTTTACCATAAAGGACGTAAAAGTGCAAGGGGAGGAAAGTA
>JAGHCI010000075.1:0-18618 GCA_021160545.1 Candidatus Aerophobota bacterium
CCCTTTACTTACTTTTCTGATAGTGACAATTGAGATGCAGGCAATTCCCTTTTTTTCTCCAAGAAAACCAAGTCCCTCAGGGCTTGTAGCTTTTATTCCCACCTGAGTTTGGTCTATCTTAAGAGTTCTGGCTATTTTTTCCTTCATTTGAGGAATATAAGCAGAAAGTCGGGGTTCTTGAGCTATTATAGTAGAGTCTAAATTTATTATTACAAAACCTTTATTTTTCAAGAGTCTGCTTATCTCCTCAAGAAAAAACAAGCTGCTTATTCCCTGGTATTTTGGATCATCTGGAGGGAAGTGATATCCAATATCTCTTTCTCCACAGGCTCCCAAAAGAGCATCGGCTATACTGTGGGAAAGCACATCAGCATCAGAGTGCCCAGAAAGTCCGGATTTATAAGGTACACTTACTCCGCCTAAGATAAGCTTTCTTTTAGGAGAAAAAGGATGAATATCATATCCTATTCCAACTCTCATATCCTTTTTTGCTCTTCCTTTAATAAAATTTCTGCAAGCTTAAAGTCAAAACAGGTTGTGATTTTTATGTTTTTTTCCTCGCCTGGGATTATATACACCCTTTGACCGATGTTTTCCACAAGACAGGCGTCATCGCTTGCCTTGAAGTCTTTTAGCTTTGCCCTCGTGTGTGCATTTTTAATCAGGTCTTTCTTAAATCCCTGGGGAGTTTGGATAAGATAAATTTTTTTTCGAGGTAAAGTTTTAACTACAAAGTTTTCCTCATTTTTCTCTTTGACAGTTTCTTTCGCAGGAACGCCTGGAATAACAGCCCCGTAAATTTCTGTTTTTCTGATAACAAGTTCAATAAGAGAAGTTGAGACAAGAGGTCTCACTCCATCATGGATTAATACTATCTGAGTATCTTCTTCCAGAGCACTTAAACCATTATAAACAGAGTCTGTTCTTTCCTTTCCTCCTTCTACAATTTTTTTAATCTTCTTATACCTTGAAAGAGTAATTTTTCTTTTTGTATATTCTATCATCCCCTGGGGAACAACAAGTATAATACCGTCCACTAAGGAGCAATCTTCAAACTTATCAAGTGTCCACTCTAATATGGGTTTTCCTGCTATGGGACAAAACTGTTTGGGCTGATTATTTCCAAATCTTTCTCCTTTACCACCCGCGGCTATAACTACTTCTGTTCTCACTTACTCTTACTCCGGAACTTCTTTTTCTCCTTTTCGCCTTCTTCTTTAATTTCAGTGAAAATCATTTTACCTGTTGTTGTCTGAAGTACAGATGTAACCACAACCTCTGTTTCTTTTCCTATGTACTTCTTACCTCCCTCCACCACAACCATTGTTCCGTCTTCAAGATAAGCTATTCCCTGATTAGGATTTTCTCCTTCTTTAATTATGTTTATTTTTAAGGACTCGCCTGGTAAAAGTATAGGCTTTAGGGCAGTAGCAAGTTCATTTATATTAAGGACTTTTATATTTTGTATTTTTGCCACTTTTTTTAAGTTGTAGTCGTTGGTTATAATTTTAGCTCCCATTGCCTTTGCCAGGCGAATGAGTTTGCTGTCAACCTCGGAGAGGTCAGGAAAATCAGTGTCAACTATCTCTACCGGAACAAATTCCTGGCTTTGGAGTCTATTTATTATATCAAGACCTCTTTTCCCTCTTGTTCTTTTGGTTGGAGAAGGAGAATCTGCGATTTGCTGGACTTCAGCAAGAACAAACTGAGGTATTATGAGCACCCCCTCTATAAAGTCTGTTTCGCAGATTTCAGCTATTCTTCCATCAATTATTACTGAGGTATCAAGAATTTTATACCCTCCTTGAGAAGAGAGAACTTTTTTACCGGTGAGGTGAGATATAAAACCAAACACATCCTCCTCTCTTTTCAGTCCCACTGTTAGACCCACAGAAGCACATACAACGTTTACTGCAAGCAATATCCAGGGAGAAAACTCCTTCAGTTGTGTGATGAGCAATAAAGGATAACCAATAAGATTTGCTATCAAAAGTCCTACTGCAAGTCCTATCACCCCACTTACAAGTTTATTTATGGGAACCTGTGATAAGCCTTTCTCTGCAATAACAACTACTGTGGCTATCCATCCTCCTATAAGTGTGTAAATCCAGGGATCTTTTCCTAAGTTAAAAGCTATCCCATAACATGTTGCAGCTGCTAAAATTATAAATAATATGCGAATTCTCAACTGTTCAAAAGTCATTTAACTATTTCCTCCTTTTTTAATTTTATCTCTGTAAAAGAGCTTTGTCCTTAATTCTTTCAAGTTCTACTTTGATAGTCTGAGCTCTTTTTTCTCCCACTTCGTTAATTTCTGTTAACTCAAGAGGAGTAGCTTTCATTATGTTGTAAAGACTGCCAAAGTAGTTAACCACATTATCTATGACTATTTTTGGAAGGCGGGGTATCTTTGATAGCACCCTATATCCTCTCGGAAAAACGGTAAGGTCAAGACTTTCCGGTTTTGGTTCATATCCTAAACTTTCTACTATTGTATTTGTTTCAAGGATTTTATTTAATTCGAGAAGGTCAAGTTTTTCCCTTGTTTTTTTAAAGTCATCCCTTGCATAATCTTTTATAATATATTCTGTCTCTTCAACACAACTTCCAAGTATTTCCTTAAACTGTATCTCTACCAGCCTTGCTTCCTCTCCCAGCTCTATAATGTAACGTTCCACTTCTTCTTTTATTCTTTTTATAACCTCTCCTTTCTGAACCACATTTACTACATGATAAAGTTTTACCTCATTTTTAAATTCCATAATGTCAAGTTCACCAATTGCCTCATCAAAGGCGATTCTGTATTTCTCCATTGTTTGCAGAGCTTGTGCTGATTTTCTGAGGAGCTCTGAAATAGGTTTCAAGACGTATTTGTTTTCTCCTTGGTAGAGAGTTATAACGCTTCTTGTCTCAGATATAGCAATTACAGGGCAACCTGTTTGTTTTGCCATTCTATCCGCGCTTCTATGTCTTGTTCCTCTTTCTTCTGTGGGAATAAGATAGTCAGGGATAAGCTGGGTATTGGCATATAGAATTCTCTTGGCGTCGCGGGATAAAATTATGGCCCCGTCCATTTTAGCAAGTTCAGCAAGAGCTGCGGGAGTAAGAGGAGAATTTATTTGAAATCCTCCATCTATAAGGCTTAAAACTTTTTCATTGTCACCAATAACAATAAGCCCCCCTGTTCTTCTCTGGAGTATTATCTCCAGCCCTTCTCTAAGGTCAGTTCCCGGAGATACCAGTTTTAAAAATTTTAAAAATTCCTCGCTTAATTTTTTATCTTCACCGGCCAAATTACCTCTCCTTTAGTCCCTCTTGAATAGCCTCTTCAATACTTTTAACTCCTATAAATTCTATTCCTTTGACCTTTCTTGCCTCCTTTTCTTCGATTAAAGATCCTATACATCTTTCAAATCCCAATTTTTTCACCTCCTTCAGACGCTTTTCCATAAATCCTGCAGGTCTTATCTCTCCTGTTAAGCCCACTTCTCCCACAGCAACAGTTTTCTGCCTGACGGGCCTGTTTTTTGCACTTGAGGCAAGAGAGAGAGCGATAGCCATATCGCATGCAGGTTCTTCAATCTTTACTCCTCCTGCAACATTGACATAGACATCTTTCTGGTAAAAATTAAATCCTCTTCTCTCAAGAACTGCAAGAAGAACGCAAATCCTGTTATAATCAACACCCTGCGTTACTCTTCTTGGAAGAGTTAAGTTGGATCTTGTAACAAGAGCCTGTATCTCTATCAGGAAGATTCTACTTCCCTCTACAGTGGGAACAACGGCTGTTCCTGGAACCTCGGTTTTTAAAAGAGAGTCAGTGATAAAGAGATTTGAAGAATCAATAACTTCCACAAGTCCTCCAGAGGTCATCTTAAATATTCCTATCTCTGATGTGGGACCGAACCTGTTCTTTGTCGCTCTTAGAATTCTGTACTGATAGTCCTTGCTTGTTTCAAAGTAAAGGACAGTGTCTACCATGTGCTCCATAATCCTTGGCCCTGCTATGGAACCATCTTTTGTGACATGACCTACCAGAAATATTGCAATTTCTTTTTTCTTTCCAATTTTTATAAGAGAAGATGTGCACTCTCTTATCTGAGATATACTTCCAGGTGGAGAATCAAGATTATCAAGATATACTGTTTGAATGGAGTCAATTACAACTACTTTTGGTTTTAACTTTTCAATCTCATTTTGTATAGCTTTGAGGTTGTTTTCAGCCATAATGTAGAGGGAAGATGAATCTATACCGAGTCTCAATGCTCTAAGTTGTACCTGGTATAAAGACTCCTCTCCAGAAATATACAGCACAGGAAGATCTTTTGAAGAAAGTTTCTGTGCAACCTCCATAAGTAGAGTGGATTTACCTATTCCAGGTTCCCCTCCTATTAAAACCAGAGAACCTGGCACTATTCCTCCTCCCAGAATTCTATCAAACTCACCTATTTTACTGAGGTATCTTTTTTCTTTAAGAAGAGAAATTTCACTTGCTGGTCTGGGAGGAGTAGATCTTACAGAGGGAATTTCCTCCTCTACTGTTTCTTTTTCCACCATACTATCCCACTCACCGCATTCAGGACATCTCCCTGTCCATTTAAAGGTTGTATGTCCACACACTTTACAGATAAATTTTTTTCCTTTAGCCAATCCCCAGACCTCTCATGAGTTTTATGCTCTTTAGAGCCTTTCCTGTGCCAATAGCTACGCAGGAAACAGGGTCCTCTGCTAACATTGCCGGGATGCCTGTTTCTTTTTCTATGAGTTTGTCAAAATTTTTAAGAAGACTTCCTCCTCCTGTCATGACTATTCTTTTGTTTATTATATCAGCTGCAAGTTCTGGAGGAGTTCTTTCCAGGACGCTTTTAACTCCATTTATTATTGAAGATAGAGGCTCGGACAAAACTTTCTGTATTTCTCCTGCTGTTATCTTAACTCTTTTTGGGAGACCGGTTACAAGATCCCTTCCACTTACCTCCATTTCCTCATCCGAAGGGGAAGTTGCATATCCTATCTTCTGTTTTACGAGTTCTGCAGAGATCTCCCCGAGGGCAATGTTGTATTTTTTTCTAACATATCTTATAATAGCCTCGTCCATTTTATTCCCGCCAACTCTAATGGATTCACCTGTTACTATGTCTCCCAGACACAGAACTGCTATATCTGTTGTTCCTCCCCCAACGTCTATCACCATACAACCTTCAGGTTTTGTAATATCAAGATTTGCCCCAATGGCTGCGGCTTTAGGTTCCTCAATGAGAAATACTCTTTTTGCTCCTGCTCTTATACCGGCATTAATCACTGCTCTTTTTTCAATAGAGGTTCCTCCTGTTGGTATACATATCATAAGATAAGGATGGAAAAGCTCCCATCTTCCACAGATTTTCCTGATATACCAGCGGATCATTTCCTCAACAATATCGTAATCTGCAATAACTCCGTCTTTCATTGGCTGAATTGCTGTGATACTTCCAGGTGTTCTTCCCACCATCTCCTTTGCCTCTTTTCCTATAGCAAGGATTTTCCCTGAATGGTTGTCTATTGCAACCACTGAAGGGTCTTTGTATACCACTCCCTTGCCTTCAACGTAGACTATTATACTCGTCGTGCCAAGATCTATACCTATTTTTTTACCCAAGGTCCTCATTTCCCCCTTTCACTCTTTTTATATTTGCGCCTAAGGAGGAGATTTTCTCCTCAATTTTTTCATACCCTCTGTCAAGATAGTAAGAGTTGAGAAGATGGGTCTTCCCTTCTGCACAAAGTCCCGCCAGCACAAGAGCCGCTCCTCCTCTTATGTCATATGCTTTAACCTCTGTTCCTTTAAGAGGAATACCACCTTTCACCTTTATCTTTGCATTTTCTCTTTCTATATTGGCTCCCATCTTTCTAAGTTCAGGTATGTGGGAAAATCTGCTTTCAAATATAGTTTCTGTAATATGACTTTCTCCTTCTACAGCACAGGTAAGAGCAGTTAGCTGTGGTTGAAGGTCTGTAGGGAATCCCGGGTAAGGCATAGTTTTCACTTTAATTGGTTTAAGAGAGGAAGACCTTCTCACAAAGATATTCTCCCCCTCTACTTCAATTTGCAGACCCATACTTTTGAAAAGTGATATAGGATTTGCAAGATGTTCAGCTTTTGCTTTTCTTATTAACACCTCACCTCCTGTTATTCCTGCCATCATGATAAAGGTTCCGGCTTCAATTCTATCAGGTATAATCTGATGAGTAACAGGAGAGAGGGAATTTTTCCCCTTTATTTTAAGTGTTGATGTTCCAACTCCTTCTATTTTCACTCCTGCTTTTTGCAAGAAGTTACAAAGGTCCACAACCTCCGGAGTTTGGGAGGCATTTTTAATAATGGTTTCCCCTTTTGCAACAGAAGCCGCAAGGATAAGGTTCTCGGTTGCTCCTACACTGGGAAAGTTAAGGTGAATGTCGCCTCCCTTAAGAAAAGATTTGATTTTTGCTTTTATGTATCCATTGTTTACCTCAAAAAGCACTCCCATTTCTGAGAGTCCTTTCAGGTGAAGATCAACCGGTCTTTTCCCAATGTTGCATCCACCAGGAAGGGTAAGCTTTGCCCTTCTTTTTCTAAAAAGAAGAGGGCTAAGGATTAAAATAGAGGCTCTTAGCATACCTAAAAGTTCAGGTGGGACCTCATCCTCAATAACGGAGGACGTATCTATTTTCAGTTCACCTTCTTTTTTTTCTACTTTTGCCCCCAACCTTTCCATAATCTCGCTCATCACCTTCACATCTGTAAGTTGAGGGACATTTTTAAGATGACACTCCCCCTCTATTAAAAGGGATGCTGCTATAATGGGTAAAGAGGCATTTTTCGACCCGCTTATATTTACCTGCCCTTTTAAAGAAGTCTTTCCTTCTATTATAAGCTTTTCCATTTCTCCTTCAGATCCTTTTCTATAATCTGAATAAAACTTTCCTGTTCTAATTTTTTTAACCATCTATCGAGTTCCTGTATGGTTTTTCTGTTTAAAAGATAAATTTTTATTTTATCTTCCCACTTCTCAAAAGATAGGCTCTTGTGTGTTTTAACCTGTAAAATGCGGTAATATTTTTCGTTTATCTTTATGGGTGAGGTTACCTCACCTTCCCTCATTTTCCCCACAATAGATCGCAGAGGTTTTTGTATCTGGGTCAGACTGAGCCATCCAAGGTCTCCTCCCTTTTCTGCAGCAGGTCCAATAGAAAAGCGTTTTGCAGCCTCAGAGAAATTTTCCTTTCCCTCTTTTATGTTCTGAAGCACCTTTTCGGCCCTCTCTTTTCCCTCTACTACGATTTGTAAAAGCCAGACTTTTTCCTCCTGGTCTATTTGACGGCTATAAATTTCGTAAAAATTTATTATATCTTCATTTTCTACTTTTTCTCCATAAATATACTGCTTTAGCAGAGCAAAAGAATCCTTAATTTCATCTTCTTTAATCTCAATTTCCTCTTTTATCCTCTCAGCCTTCCATTTCATCATCTTCTCTGCCAGAATTTCTCTCTCAATTTTTCTTTTAAGTCCATCATATGTTATTCCTTTTTCTTTTAACCTGTTGAGGAACATCTCTTCGGTTAACTTTCCACGCAGTGCTTTAAGTGCCCTCTCAAGCTCCTCCGGCAGGACTTTTATGTCCTCTCTTTCTGCCTGCTCTTCAAGTAAAATTTCGTCTATTGTTTTTTTAAGAACCACTTCCTTTATGTTTTCTTCTGAGAGTGATTTTTTATCAAGGTAAAATTCTTTAAAAATTCTAACATTCTCCTCAAAATCCTTTCTGGTGAATATCTTCCCATTTACACTAAAAATTACCTCATCTATGATTTCACCAGAAGATAGTCCCCCTACAGGGGTTTTTAACAGGAGACCTGTTAAAACAAAAATTAAAAAAAGTTTTTCTATCTTTCTCATTTTTAATTAAAACTGTGTATGCTTTTATATTAGCACATCTTTTAATTTTTGCAAAAACTCCTTTAACCAGAAAAGAAGTTTTCTTTTATCCTCCTTTTCCGGTTTTAAGATTAAGAGAGTTTTATTGTCACCGGGAAAAGTTTTAACCTCTTTTGAGAATTTTGACTTTATTTTTTCTTTTTTTTCTTCAGTGAGAGGATAAAGGTGTGAAAATTTAATTTGAATCATATTGGCGTAATTCTCACTTATAGAGCAAATCCCTACCTCTTTTGCCACGAGTTTTATCTGTAAAAGATGAATTAGATTTTGAGTCTCAGGAGGCAGTGGACCAAATCTGTCCTGTAATTCCTCCTGAAATTCCAGAAGTTTTCTTTCATCCTCTATTTCTCCTATTTTCTGGTAAAGTTGCATTCGCTGCTCTTTTACAGGAACGAAAGTTTCAGGGATTCTTGCCTCCATTCCTAATTCTATTTGCACAGGGAATGAGGGCTTCACCTTTTCCCCTTTTAGTTTTTTAATTTCCTCGGTTAGAAGTTGTGAATACAGAGTAAATCCCACAGAGGCTATGTGTCCGTGCTGTTCCTTACCCAGAAGGTTTCCTGCCCCTCTTATTTGAAGATCTTCCATAGCTACCTTGAGGCCTGCCCCTGAACCTTTAAACTGATGGATGATCTGGAGTCTTTTTTTAGCCTCATCAGTAAGAGCTTTTCTTGGATTAAAGAGAAAGTAAGCATAACCTTTTCTCTTTCCTCTGCCAACCCTTCCCCTTAACTGATAGAGATCAGCAAGGCCAAATTGTTCTGAATTTTCCACAATTAGTGTATTTACGTTTGGCATGTCTATTCCGGATTCTATTATTGAAGTACAAACAAGTATATCGTATTTTCTTTTTATGAAGTCAGAAATAGTTTTCTCCAGCAGGGAAGAGCTCATCTGGCCATGGGCTACAGCTATTTTTGATTCAGGAAACATTTTTTCAAGCCTACTTTTTATTCTATGAATGTCCCTTACTCTGTTATAAAGGTAAAATACCTGACCTTTTCTTAAAAGTTCCCTTGAAATTGCCTCCTTTATGATTTTATCGTTGTAGGGAGCAACCTCCACCTCAACTTCTTGTCTTTCTTGAGGAGGAGAAAAAATAGTGCTCAGATTATAAATTCCGGTGAGGGCCATGTAAAGGGATCTTGGTATGGGAGTTGCTGATAGAGTTAAGACATCGACGGTCTTTTTTATCTCCTTCAGTTTTTTCTTCTGAGTAACTCCAAACCTGTGTTCCTCATCTATTATTAAAAGTCCAAGATCTTTAAATTTGATATCATTCTGCAAAAGCCTGTGGGTCCCAATTACTATATCTACTTTCCCATCCTCCAGGTCCTTTATGATTTCCTTTTGTTTTCTTGAAGATTGAAATCTTGATAACATTTCGATTCTTACAGGGTAATCTGCCATCCTTTCAGAGAAAGTTCTGAAATGCTGCTCGGCTAAAATTGTTGTTGGAACAAGAACTGCCACTTGCTTGCTGTCCATTACTGCTTTAAAACTTGCCCTTATTGCTACTTCTGTCTTGCCATAACCTGAATCCCCACAAATTAATCTGTCCATTGGTTTTGGGCTTTCCATATCTTTCTTTACTTCCTGGGTGGCAATAAGCTGGTCGGGTGTTTCCTCATAAGGAAAAGAGGCCTCAAACTGAAGTTGCCAGGGAGTATCAGGAGAAAAAGAAAAGCCGGGTTGTGTTTTTCTTGCAGAGTAAAGTTCAAGCAGGGAAAGGGCAAGTTCTCTTGTTGCCTTTCTCACTCTTTCCTTTGTTGTCTCCCAGGCAGAGCCTTCAAGACTGTAAATTGGTGGAGGAGTATCTGAGTTTCCTACATACTTATGGAGCCTGTCAAGCTGGTTAAAAGGCACATAAAGACGATCAGATCCCTTATAGTCCACCCTGAAATAATCTCCCCACTTTCCTCTCACTTTTAAAGTTACAAGACCTTTAAATCTACCTATTCCATAATCCACATGGACAACGTAATCTCCTTCTTTAAGCTCTGTCCAGCTTTTGATTTTTTGCTCAAAGGGGGCTTTCTTTCTTCTTTTCTTGTATTTTTTAAAGATGTCTCCATCACTTATTATTATCTGTTTTGTTTCCTCAAAGACAAATCCCCTTTGAATATCTCCTAAAGTTATTGCCAGAACGTCTTTTTTTTCAGGAGTAAAGGAGTTTTCAATGAGAGATTCAATTTCTCTTTCCTGTAGAAGCTCTTTAAATCTTTTTGCCTGTTCTAAGGTGGGCACTATGAATGTTACAGTATATTCTTCCTTTTGCCAGTTTTTAATATCTTTTAAGAGAAGGTCCAGATTACCTGCATAAAAGGATAAAGGGTATGAGGTAAAAGAAAGCTCCTTTTTAACCTTTGTCCATTCTCTTTTTTGGGGGAAGCAAGATGTGTAAAACTTTGCTTTCTCTGACAAAAAATCAAGTATCCTCCTGTCTTCTTTATTTATTTTTTTTATCTCCTCTTCAATCTCCAGTGGTTCATCTAAGATAAAGAGAAATTTATCAGAAAGGACCTCAAAAAAAGGTCTCAAGTTGGATTTTGATAGAGTTTTTGCCTTACCTGCAGGGTAAAGAGTGAATTCTTCAAGTTGTCTTAGGCTAAGTTGAGTTGATGGATTAAATTCTCTTATGGAGTCTATTTTATCACCAAAAAACTCAATTCTTACAGGATTGCAAGAAGAAGGGCAGTAAAAGTCAACTATGCACCCCCTCACTGCGTACTCTCCTTTTTCCTCTACCAGCGGAGAAAGGAAATAACCATTCTCAACCAGCCACCTGATAAGCTCTTCCCTTTTTACCTGTGCACCCCTTTTAAGGTAAGTTTTACAAAGCTCGATTTCTTTTAAGTCCAGAGTAGGCTGAATTGCGTTTTTGAGCGAACCTATTAAAATTTTTACCTTGTTTTCCCTTATTTTATGTAAAAGCTCATACAAAGCTGCATTGTTTTCTTTATATGGAAGCAAAAAAACACCTTCCTTAAGAAAGACTTTAAAGCTTTCGTAAATGTTCTCAGCAGTGGTTTGTTTTGGGATAAGATAAAAAAGAGGTGTTTTTAGCTTCTTCCATAATAAAAATATCCCATACGCTTTGGCTTCAGGAACAAGCCCCTGCAGCCAGCATGGGGTATCATCAGGGTTTACTTTTATCAAAGTTTTATGTTGTAGTTTTATCACTTACAACTTCTTTCTCCCTTAGTTGTTTTATAACAGGAATAATAAGTGGTTCAAGCTTTCCCTCTAAAATTTCCTCTAAGTTATACAAAGTTAACCCCACTCTGTGGTCAGTTACTCTTCCCTGAGGAAAATTGTAAGTGCGTATTTTTTCTGACCTTTCACCTCTGCCAATTTGTGTTTTTCTTTCCTGAGATATTTTTTTTCTCTGTTCCTCTTCTTTTAATTGCAGAAGCTTTGTTCTTAAAACACGCAGAGCTTTTGCCTTGTTTTTATGCTGGGATCTTTCATCCTGACATTGAACAACTATTCCTGTGGGAATGTGGGTTACTCTTACTGCAGAATCTGTGACATTCACATGCTGACCTCCAGGCCCTCCTGCGTGAAAGGTCTCTATTTTAAGGTCCTCTGGTTTTAATTCAATTTCAATTTCTTCTGCCTCAGGTAAAACAGCTACTGTAACTGTGGATGTGTGGATTCTCCCACTTGACTCTGTCACAGGAATTCTCTGGACACGATGAACTCCGCTCTCGTATCTTAAGGTGGAAAAGGCATCCTTTCCTTCAACTGCAAATATTACCTCTTTAAACCCTCCCATATCTGTGGGATGGAAGTCAATGTTTTCAATCTTCCATCCTTTATCTTCGCAGAACTTTATATACATTTTGTAAAGATCAGCTGCAAATAAGGCAGCTTCCTCTCCTCCTGCGCCTGCTCTTATTTCAACTATTGCGTTTCTGTGAGAATATTTATCTTTGGGTAAGAGAGCAAGGTTTATTTTTTCCTCAAGTTCTTTTATTTTTTCTTCAACCTTTTCTTTTTCCTCCTCTGCCAGTTCTTTAAGTTCTCCTTCTTCCTCGCAAATCATTGTTTTTAGGCTTTCAAGTTCTTTTTCCAGTTTCTGATACTCTTTCCACATATTGATTATTTCCTCTATCCTTTTTTGCTCTTTACTGTATTTTTGAAGAAGTTTGGGCTCTTTTATCGTTTCAGGGTCAGTTAAAAGCTTGTTTAATTCTTCATATCTTTTTTCAATTGCTTTTAATTTTTGTAGATCTTTCTCGTGCATTTAAATCACCTGCCTCTGTTAATTTTATAGTTTGGAGCAAGGGTGTCAACGGGATGGTTTGTATTATTTTTTGTATGGAAAATTTAAGGGTCGAGTATGGATTTTCCTGTTATTTTCTGATAGGCTTTTTGATAAATTTGACTTGTCTTTTGAATTACATCAGGAGGAAGAGGGGGAGGGGGAGGGAGTTTGTTCCAGTTCAGACTATCAAGATAGTCTCTAACAAATTGTTTATCAAAACTTTCCTGTGGTTTCCCCGGGGTATAGCTTTCTTTAGACCAGAACCTTGATGAATCCGGTGTTAAAACTTCGTCTATCAGGAGAATTTTGCCATCCAGCATACCAAATTCAAATTTGGTATCGGCAAGTATAAACCCACGTGAATCTAAAAATTCGGCGGCAAATTTGTAAACTTCAAGACTTATATCTTTTAAGTTTTGAGAAAGTTTTTCTCCAAGGATTTTTTTCATTTCATCAAAAGATATATTTACATCATGCCCTTCTTCTGCCTTAATAGCTGGTGTAAAAATTGGATAAGGCAAAGGATCACTTTCTCTCAAATTCTCGGGCAGGGTTATTTTTGCAACTTTTCCTGTCTTTTTGTATTCTCTGTATGCAGAGCCACTTAAATATCCCCTTACAACACACTCAAGTTTTATCGGTTCTGTCTTTTTAACCAGCATAGCTCTTTCCCGGAGAATGTCTTTAAAAGAAAGCACCTCGAGAGGAAAGTCCTCAAGATTTGTACTAATCATATGATTTTCAATGATATGTTCTGTCTTTTTAAACCAGAAACTGGAAAGCTGATTTAAAACTTTCCCTTTCAAAGGTATACCTTCTTCTAAAACACAGTCAAAAGCAGATATTCTATCTGTAGACACAATTAAAAGCTTATCGCCGAAATCGTAAATGTCTCTTACTTTCCCTCTTTTTAGAAGTTTTAGTCCAGGAAGGTTGGTTTTGGTTATCACTTTTTCCATTTATTTATCCTCCTCAAGTTCCACATTCCAGTAAGCAACATCAAGAAAGTCTTTCCAGCTTTCCCATTCAGAGGTGTTAAATCTATTTTTTACAAATGTTTTCCAGTCAGGTTTTCTGGGTTTTCTTATAAGCCTCATCCCTGCCTCTTTCAAGGTTTTGTTGCCTTTGCGCATATTGCAAGAGATACAGGAACAAACGACATTTTCCCAGGTGTTTTTACCTCCTCTTGAGAGAGGGATGACATGGTCGATGTTGAGCTGGTCTGTGCGAAGTTTTCTCCCACAGTACTGACAGGTATTGTTATCTCTAAGGTAAATGTTTTTTCGGGTAAATTTTACTCTGCGAGGAGGGAGCCTATCGTAGAGCATAAGAATTATAGCCTTAGGAACCTTCAGGCGGTAGTTGATTGTTGATATAAAGTCGTCTCCTCTTGAGTTTCTTGAGAAATCTTTCCAATCTTCAAACCCAAAGGTATAAAAAGCTCCCCCTTCCTTTACCACAACCTGTGCATGTCTTAGGTAAAGAAGACAGATTGCTCTTCTAACAGAGCAAATGTCCACAACCTGCCAGAGTTTGTTTAAAACCAGAACATTGGCATTGAGAGTGTCTGTGGCCATTTTAACTTAAAATATAAAAAGACCTTTTATTCCTTCCCCTCTTTCAAGCTCGCCGAATATTTTCTCCCACTGGGTTATGGTACCTGTATGTGTTATGAGAGGCAATACCTCAACTTTTCTCTGTGACATAAAGGATAAAGCTCTCTCCCAGCTTTCAAAATTACTGCTGAAACAAAACTTCACATCTAACCCCTTAAAAACAGCCTCATCCCATAAAACATTTATTTTTTTCTCACCTGTTATGCCAAGGATTGCAATTTTACCAAGGCGCTTTGTGATCTTGATGGCTGTATTAACTGCATTTTCAACTCCTGCAGCCTCCACCACAAGGTCAGCGCCTTTTCCCTGAGTTAAACTAAATACAACTTCTTCCAGATTTTCCTTTTCTACATTTACAGTTTCAAATCCAAGCTCTCTTGCTTTTTTCAGTCTTAAATTTTCATCCTGTGTTACCCCTGTTACTATTACTTTTTCTGCTCCTGCGGTCTTTGCTATCATAGCAGCCATGAGACCAATTGTTCCTGCTCCTTCAACAATTACCACATCTCCTGCTTTAACGCCTGCCGTTAAAAGAACACAGTTAACGGTTATTGCAAGAGGCTCTGTTAAAGCTGCCTCATTGTAAGATAGATTTTCCGGAATTCTGTGGAGAAGGTAAGAGGGCATTTTGATATATTCTGCGAATGCACCGTTTATTCCCCAGCCTATAGCCTTTTTGTGAGGACAGATATGAATGTTACCACTCCTGCAAAGATAACAAACCCCACATGCCTTTGTATGAGGCTCAGCTACGACTTTATCCTTTTCCTTCCACCGGGAAACATTTTCTCCTACTTTTACTACTTGACCGGAAAATTCATGCCCCATTATTACAGGGGGCCAGTAAACCATCTTGTCATGCCATATGTGAAGGTCAGTTCCACATATACCTGCCGCTTCAACTTTTATCAGGACCTCATCAGGACCACACTCTGGTACAGGAACCTCTCTTACCTCTATAAAACCCTCTCCTTTTTTTGTCTTTACCAGAGCTTTCATTAATTTTTTATTTAGAGACTCTCCTTCACAAAATCTATCATTTTCTGAACAGCACCACTGAACTGCTTTGCAGTATTTAAAAGAGCAGGGTGGAAGTTAAACTCCTCAGGTTTGTATCCTTCCTCATCATATCCTCTTGCAAAGTAGTCAATCTTTAAGAGTTTGTTTAATACATCCTCGGGAACAGGCTCATCAATTTGATTGGAAAATTCAATGTGGTCTCCCTCAAGAAGAAGTGGTGCGATAAATTTAGGTGGACAGGTGAAAACTATGTCAGCACCTGCAAGTTTTTCAAGATGCCAGCATCTTTTCTCTCCGTTCACAGTGGGACTTATCCTCATGGAGCAAAGAAGCATCTTGGAAGGATAGTCTCCCTCCTTTATTATCTTATAGGCTTTTTTCATTATAGCAATTTCTGCCCATCTTATATCCTCTTCGGAAAGCTCTATGCCTTTTTCTTTTGCCTCCTTTTCAAGATCACCGAGGGAGGTGAACCTTGCACTCATAAAAGTTATGACAGATCTCCAGGTTGTAAGGTCAACTCCATTTTTCTTTGCTATCTCAAGTCCTTCCTTTACGGCATTTGCACATGCTACAAATTGGGGAATCATAAAAGCAAGAGTATTGTTGGTGGGGATTCCTCTTGATGTTAAAACCTTTATAATCTCATATCCTTCTTTTGTTCCCGGGACCTTAATCATAACATTGGGAGATAAGGAGGCAAGCTCCTCTGCCTGCTCCAGCATGAAATCAAAGTCTTCTCTGTCTCTTGGATCAAGCTGAGCAGAAATGTATCCGTACTTATATCCTGAGCTTTCAAATATGGGAAGAAAAAGTTCTGCTCCCTTTCTGACAATTTCCTTGTACATTTGCCAGAAAATCTCACCTGGTTTTTTATTTGGGGAAATTCTTTTTACTCTTTTTACAAATCTTCTCCATTCTTCCTTATGGTATGATAAAACATTAAGAGATAAAGGAGGATTTGTTGTTACTCCTCTAAAAAGCGATTTTTCTGGATTTTCAGGGTTATAGAGCCTTGAAAGCTGCTCTTTTATCGTTTCTTTTTTCTCCCTATCTTCTATTGAATCAAGAAGCTCTTTTGACCAGGCCTTATAAATAAGAGGTGATGAATCCCACCAGATTTCTGCATCAGGGTTAACTTCCTGGAGCTTTTCGAAAATGCTTTTTTTCTGCATTACTGCCTCCTTTGCATATTAAATATTTAATTTTTATAACTATAACTTTATTTTAGGGTAATTTTATAGATTTTTTCTTTGCTGTCAACAAAAGGGAGGTGTGTGATAGGAGTTGTGGTAACTTGTGGATTTTCTTCTGGCGGGGCCGACGGGACTCGAACCCGCGACCTCCAGATCGACAGTCTGGCATTCTGGCCAACTGAACTACGGCCCCACTCTGGTGGGCGGAACAGGGCTCGAACCTGTGACCTCTGCCGCGTGAAGGCAGCGCTCTCCCAGCTGAGCTATCCGCCCCTCTTACTATTTTAACACTATATCCATTTTTACACAAAAGTCAACTATTCGTGGGTCTATGTCAAAACTTGTGGTGAAAATTTCGTGGGAAGGGCTTTTTTTATGGTATTTTTGTAACCTTGGTTAGGTTAATTCAACCTCATCTATCTTTCTTTGGTGAGTACCCATCTTAGCATAAAGTCTGTTATTTTTCCACCTATAATTTTGAGACTCACTGGATTCATCAAATTCCCTTCTGGAGCAGGATATATCTTCTTATCAAATATTTTCTTACCATAATTTTTATCATACATCCGTACAGTTTTGACCCCAGTTTAAAAACCGATTATGGTCACGTAGGCTATGTTGTGGGCATGGTCGGATATTCTTTCGAGATTTCTTATTATATCAAGGTAAATAGGACCTGCCTCTGGGCTGCAGATACCCTTTTTTAGTCTCTCAAAATGGTTTTTTTCAAGCTCTCTTTGCATATGATCTACTGTCACTTCAAGGTCAAGCACTTTTCTTGCTAAGTTTTCGTCTTTTGTAGAAAGAACATCTATAGCTTTGATGTAGCTTTCTCTTGCAGCATCAAACATACCTTTCAATTCTTCCAGAGCATTTTTGGAAAAAACTATTTTTTCTTTTTTCATATATTCTGCAAGTTCGGCTATATTATGAGCATGATCTGCCACTCTTTCTATATCTGAAATGGAATGAATTAAAATTGCTATTTCTCTTGACTGGCTCTGGGATAAAGAGAGGTTGGAGATCTTTGTAAGGTAACTTTCTATAGCATTATCCAGCTCATCAACTGTTTCCTCATTTTTTAACACAGGAAGAACAAATTTTCTTTCCATTGTTAAAAGAGCTTTTTCGCTGTTTTCCAGCATGCTCTTTACGATGTTCGCCATTCGCATAGTTTCTTTTTTTGCCTGACCTATTGCTATTGGGGGAGTATGTAAAAGCTTTTCTTCTAAGAATAAAACTCCCCTGTCCACTTTAGGCTCCTCACCGGGGACTATTTTCTTCACAAGAGCAATTAAAAGTCTTACACAAGGGAGCATGATAAGGGTCATAGTTGTGTTAAACATGGTGTGAGCGTTTGCAATTTGCCTTGGAATTTCTGGGGATGTAAGGGAAACAATTTGAGCAAAATATCCAAGGAAGGGGAAAAATAAAGTCACACCTATCAGGTTAAATAAAAGATGTGACATGGCTGTTCTTTTTGAAGAGAGGGAAGAGCCTACAGAAGCAATAAGTGCTGTGACGCAGGTGCCGATATTAGCTCCAAGAATTATAGGAATTGCAGCATTCAAACTTATAATTTTTTCTTTCCCCATTGCTATGATAAGTCCGGTTGTAGCAGAGGAGCTTTGAATTATGCCTGTAAAAACAGCACCTGCAATTACTCCTAAAAGAGGAATTTTGCCAAAATTTGCAAGAGCTTCAACAAAAAATCTGTTGTCTTTCAAAGGTTTCAGAGCCGAGGACATTGTATTCATTCCCAGGAAAAGGATGCCAAAGCCTAATATAATCTGGCCGGTAAACTTGTGTTTGTCTTTCTTTCCGAGAAAAAAAAGAAAAAATCCAATAGCTATCAAAGGGAAAAACATTTTCCCTATTTTAAAAGAGACTATTTGGGCGGTAACTGTTGTGCCAATTTCAGCACCCAGAACAACACCAACGGCCTGTTCCAGACTCATTAGACCAGAATTTATCAGTCCGATGAGTGTAACGGTGGTAATGGATGAGCTCTGAATTGTGGCTGTAACAATGAGTCCAACAATAACTCCTTTTACAGGTTTATCTGTCAGCTTTTCCAGTATAAACCTTAGCCTGTCTCCTGCTGCTTTTTGCAATCCCCTGCTTAACAGGGATAATCCATAAAGAAACAGTGCCAGGCCACCGGCAACAGTAAAGGCTGTTGATAAATGATTCATGATATTATATAAAGAAAAATAAGATAGGGAGGATATCCTTTTATGCAGCTAATCTTTTTCTCCCCTTTAACCTTCTCCTCTTGATTATCTTTTTCCCACTTCTTGTTTGCATTCTTTTAAGGAAACCATGCCTTTTTTTCTTCTGAATAGAACCTTCCATCTTTTCCTCCCAAACCTTTCATTCAGGGTTAAAAAAATTGATTATTAATTAATATAGAATTTTATAAGAAAGACAAGTTGAGATGTAAAAGATACCTCTGAAAAGGTAGTAGCAATACTTAGGGATTTGTTAAGCTATCATCCAGAATAAAGGGGTTCTTGTTATGTTATTCGACAGAGCAGATATCAGACTAACTCTTGCACAAGA
>JAGHCI010000008.1:0-5700 GCA_021160545.1 Candidatus Aerophobota bacterium
CTTTTCTGGTTGACAACACCAATCTTGATACTGCCCAAACCCTTGAAAAAATCTTAGGTATAGTAAAATCTAAAATTAAAAATTTAAAATGACAGAAACTCCTTTTTGGTACAGGGTTTTGTGGGTGATGGGTATGATTATCTTTAAATTCCTGTTTGACCTTCGGATTGAAGGAGTTGAAAAGATACCTTCAAAAGGCGCCATGGTTATTGTTGCCAATCATAGAAGCTATCTTGACCCTATTGTTCTTGCTCTCGTTACTCCTCGTAAAATGAATTTTATGGCAAAGGAGGAACTTTTTAAAAATCCTGTGTTCGGCTTCCTGATAAAAAAACTTGGTGCTTTTCCATTAAAAAGAGAAAAACCAGACAGAAAAGCTTATATCAAAGCCCTAAGTGTACTTAAAGAAGGCAAAATTCTGTCACTTTTCCCTGAAGGAACCCGGAGTATCTCAGGTAAAATAGGAAATTTGAAGGAAGGTTCGGTAAGAATTGCCCTTCACTCCAGAGTTCCTATCTTTCCTGTGGTGATAAAAGGCACCGGTGAAGTTCTTCCTCCTGGAAAAAAGATGATAAGGGGTGGCAGGATAAAGGTGAAAGTCGGAGATCCAATTTTTACAGACTCTTTTTCAAAAGAAGAGGAAAGACAGGTTGCAAAAAAGATCATTGACAAAATAGAAAAGACAATGCTGGATATGAGCGTTAACAGATGAAAGTGTATATTCCAGAAGAGGTTGGCTTTTGCTTTGGTGTAAAGGAGGCGATAAAGAAAGTTGAGAGAGAGCTGAAAAAAGGAGGGGAGGTTTTCTGTCTTGGAGATCTGGTTCACAATCCTCTGGTAATGAATGAGCTCTGTGAAAAGGGACTTAAAGTAGTATCCTCTCTCTCTGAGGTAAAAAAATGTGGAACTTTAATTACAAGAGCCCATGGGGTGGAGCAGAGCATCCTTGAGAAAGGGAAGGAAAAGGGGCTAAAAATAGTTGAGACCACCTGTCCTTATGTTTTGAGGGCTCATAAAATTATCCGTAAACTTATTTGCGAATCTTATCATGTTGTGATAGTGGGCTCTGCGGAACATCCGGAAATCAAGGCTATTTTACCTGATATTCCCTTCTGTAAGGTGAGTGTGATAAATTCTTCAGAAAGAATAAGGGAAGTTCCTGAAGAAAAAAAGATAGGAATTGTTGCTCAAACTACAGAATCTCTTGACAATTTTGAAAATATCGTGAAAAATCTAATAGAGAAGCGATTGAAAAGTGGGTTTGAGATAAGGGTTTTTAATACTGTATGTAGCGTTGTTATAAAAAGGCAAAAAGAGGCAAAAGAACTCGCAGAAAAAGTGGATGCTGTGATAGTTGTTGGAGGCAATAAAAGCTCCAACACCAGGAAACTGGTTGAAATTTGCAAAAAAGAAGGAAAGAAGGTTTATTTTATAGAAAGAGAAGAGGAACTTGAATTTGAAAAAATTAAAAAATTAAGCAGTGTTGGAATAATAGGAGGAACTTCAACTCCTGAGAAAATTATAAGAAATTTAGAAAGAAAAATTAAAAAAATCTTTAGCAAGGAGGGGGAATAAAGTGGGAAAATCCAGAGAGGAAAATATGCTTGACAGAGCAGCTGATAACCTGATAAAATCAACTTCCATTAATAAAGAAGAGAAAGAGAAAACAGAAAAGATGGAAGAGAAAAACAAAGAGGAGGAAATTTTTGCTCATCTTATAAAAAAATATGAGAGTCCCGCGCCTATAAAGGAGGGGGACATAATAACCGCCAAGGTGGTTCAGACCACCAAGGAAGGAGTCCTTCTTGATGTGGGGATGAAATCAGAGGGATTTATGCCCTGGGAGGAATACAGATCTTCCTCAGACAAGATACCCCAGATAGGAGAAAAGATGAACGTTTATGTGATGCGCAAAAGTGAAACCGGAAACCTCCTCCTTTCTAAAAAGGAGGCTGATTTCAGGTAGGATTGGGCGAAATTCACCGAGGCATTTGAGGAGGGAAAACCTATAAAAGTAAAAGTAATTAAGGTTGTAAAAGGAGGCCTTCTTGCTACGATAGGATATTTAAATTGTTTTATTCCTGGTTCACATGTAAGTCTGAAAAGAAATGTGAATCTTAAAGATTACATTGGTAAAACACTTGAGGTCAGGATAATTGAGCTTGATAAAAGATCGAAAAATGTTGTTGCTTCCAGAAAGTTCCTTGAACTTGAAGAAAAAGAAAAACAGAAAGAAAGGGTTCTTTTGAGCCTTGAAGAAGGTAAAATAGTTAAAGGGAAAGTTAGCTCCATAACAAAATTCGGGGTGTTTGTTGACCTTGGAGGAATTGATGGACTTATTCACCCTGAGAATCTATCCTGGGGATGGGTAAAGGACCCAAAAGAGGTTGTAAAAGTTGGGCAGGAAATTCAGGTTAAAGTGCTAAAACTTGATAGAGATAGAGGAAAAATTTCTCTTGGTCTAAAACAAACTCAACCTGACCCCTGGAGTGTGGCAGAGGAAAAATATAAAGTGGGTTCAGAGGTCGTTGGAAAGATTACTCACCTGACAAACTTTGGTGCCTTTGTAGAGATAGAAAAGGGTCTTGAAGGCTTAATTCACATCTCCGACCTTTCCTGGGATAAACGAATCTCTCATCCAAAGGAAGTGGTATATGTCGGACAAGAAGTGAAGGTAAAAGTTCTTGACATTAATTCCAAAGAGAAGAGAATGGCTCTTGGTTTGAAACAAACCCAACCTGACCCCTGGCAAAAACTTGTAGAAACTTACAAGGTAGGGGACGTAGTTACGGGAAAGGTTCAGGAAATAACAAATTTTGGCGTCTTTGTTAATCTTTTACCAGGGATAGACGGACTTATCCACGTATCAGAACTTGATAGCGAATACGTTCATCATCCGGAAAAGGTTACCTCCGTTGGCGAGGAGATAAAAGCTGAAATTGTTGAAATTGACCCTGAAAAAAGAAGAGTAAGGCTTAGCGTGAGAAAGTTAAAAGAAAGAGAGGAGAAAGAGAAAAAGAAAGAGGAAAAGGAAGATAAAACCTCCGTGTCCGAAGAAGATGAAGGAGTTGTTATAGGTGATTTCATAAGAGAGGATATAAGAGAGAAATTAAAACAGAGATTTTCCAGTTAATGATTTTGTGGCTTTTTTTCATCACAATTCTGGGTTACCTGCTTGGCTCAATCCCGGGGGGGTATATAGTCGGAAAGCTTGTAAAAGGTGTTGATGTTAGAAAATATGGAAGTGGAAATATTGGAACCACCAATGTTCTAAGAGTGCTGGGGAAAAAATATGCTCTTTTTGTTTTCTTGATCGATTTTGGAAAGGGAGCAGCATCTGTGCTTATTGCTTCCCTTTTTCCTTATGGCAATCTTTCCCCTCTGGTGAGATCTTTGGCAGGAATGGCGTGTATAACCGGTCATAATTGGCCCTTATTTTTGAGGTTTAAAGGCGGCAAGGGAGTTGCAACCTCAGCAGGGGTTTTTCTGATCTTAACCCCTCTTCCTTTTATTTTCTCTTTTTTAACCATGGTGGTAGTGGTAGGTCTAACAAGATATGTTTCACTTGGGTCTATGATCTCTGCCGCACTTTTACCTCTTTACATTGGAATATTTATGAAAGAGGAGGGAGTTTTTTATATCTTTCTGGGTGTAGCGGTTGCTTTGCTTGTGGTTTTTCGCCACCGTTCCAACATAAAAAGACTCCTTGCCGGTAAGGAAAGCAAATTAGGAGAAAGAATTAAGATAAGAGAAGGTAAGTAAAAGGCTGGAAGCCCTTGTCAAATTTTTGGTATGTAATATAGTATTAACATAAAAGGATAAAACCCATAAAGGAGGGTGTAATGAACAAAGCCGAACTTATAGACGAGGTGGCAAGGCAGACAGGTCTTACAAAGAAAGTTTGCAGGAAGACCGTGGACGCAGTAATTTCCACAATTAAGGATTCTCTGGCAAAAAGGGAAAAGATAACTCTTGTAGGATTTGGCAGTTTTAAAGTGGCAACTCGCAAGTCAAGAAGAGGGAGAAATCCTCAGACAGGAGAAGAGATTCAAATACCTGCAAAAGAAGTTCCCAAATTTGATCCAGGAAAAGACCTGAGAAATGCAGTTTCCTCATAGTCGGCTGTGGTTCTTAAACAAGAATTATGCATGAAGATAAAAATAAGGATAATCTGGCGGAGGAGAAAAAAGAAGAGGAAAGGCTCTACTTTTCTATAGGAGAGGTAAGCAGGATAACAGGTGTGCCTTCGTATGTTTTGCGCTTCTGGGAGAAAAGCTTTCCTTCCCTTTCGCCCCGGAAAAGTAAGGGCGGACACAGAAGGTACAGAAAGGAGGACGTGGAGCTTGTTCTTAAGATAAAAGATCTTCTTTACAATAAAGGATTCACCATAGAAGGAGCAAAAAAAACACTTAAGGAGAAGAAAAAAGGTAGAGAAGAAATTGAAATTGACCTTGACTGGTTAAGAAAAGAAATAGAAGAGATTTATAAACTTCTTGATTAAAGAAGTCGGGGCGTGGCGCAGCCTGGTTAGCGCACTTGCATGGGGCGCAAGAGGTCACCGGTTCGAATCCGGTCGCCCCGATTATTTTTGTCAGTAAGTTTAGGAAAGGAGGAAAAATTGAAACCACAAGATATAGCAGGAATCTGGGCTCCAATTTGCACTCCCTTCACAAATGAGGAGGTAGACCTTAAAAAACTTGAGGAGAATATGGAAATTTACTCTCAGACTCCTCTAAGAGGATATTTCGCTCTGGGTAGCAATGGTGAGGCCTGTATGCTGGATAGAGAGGAGAGAATAAAGGTGTTAAAAGTGGTGGTAAAAAAGAGGGGTGAAAATCAGCTTGTAATGGCAGGGTGCAGTCATGAATCTGCTCGAGGAACTATAATTCTCATTAAGGAAGCAGCTGAAGAAGGAGCAGATATTGTCAGCGTAATAACACCTCATTATTTCAAGAAAGTAATGACGGATGACGCCCTCATTAAATTTTACGAAAGAGTGGCAGATGAATCTCCCCTTCCTGTTATGATTTACAATGCTCCGGGTTTTGCAGGGGGGGTTCAGCTCTCACCTAAGGCCATTGCCAGGTTAAGTCAACATCCCAATATAATCGGGATGAAGGATAGTGCACCCACAGGTCCCAATATCTTTTTATCCCTTGTTAACACAGAGGAATTTGCTGTTCTTGCAGGTTCGGCAAACTTTTTCATTACCTCTCTTCTCATGGGTGCAGTGGGAGGAGTGCTCTCCCTTGCCAATTTTCTTCCCCACGCCTGCTGTCGTCTTTATGATATTTTTAGACAGGGGAACATGAAAGAGGCAGGGAAGCTGCAGAGGGCTATTATAAGAGTTAACAGAGAGGTATCTGGCAGATATGGGGTGGCTGGAGTAAAGGCAGCTATGGATTTTGCAGGATTTAACGGGGGAGATCCCCGTCTTCCTCTTTTACCACTCACTCAGGATGATAAAGAAAAAATCCGCCTTTCCTTAAAAAGATTTGTAGATGAGTACCCGGAATTTAAGACCTATCTTAAAATTTAATGTCACAATAAACTAAAAAGGGAAAGAGAAAACCCTCTCTTTCCCTTTTTTTCAAAACACCATCCCACACACATACTACTTTTATCCCGGATAGTTTTGAAAACTCGACAAGTTTTTCCTTACCTCTCACCGTATTTATATCTTATTCTTCTGGACTGCCA
>JAGHCI010000116.1:0-9914 GCA_021160545.1 Candidatus Aerophobota bacterium
GCTTATAAAAATGAGAAGGCAATAGCGGGAGTTTGCGTTTTCAGTTACCCTGATCTAAGTATAACAAAGGAAAGCTTCTCTATAAGAGAGGTCAATTTCCCTTATATTCCAGGATTTTTATCCTTCAGAGAGGGACCCTGTATTATTGAGGCTCTGGAGAAAATAAATGAAGATGTTGATATATTGCTCTTTGATGGACAGGGAATAGCTCATCCAAGAAGGATGGGTATTGCCACACATCTTGGTATATACTTTGGAATTGCCTCCGTTGGGTGTGCAAAAAAAAGACTTTCGGGAAATCACGAACCTTTAGAAAACAAGGAAGGTGTTATAAAACCCCTTTACGATGGAGGAGAAATGATAGGTTATGCTGTGAGGGTAAAAAAGAACACCCGCCCTTTGTATATCTCACCGGGTAATTTAATTGATTTTGAAACCGCATTGAAAGTTATAATATCTGTTTGCAGAGGTTACAAAATTCCCGAGCCTTTGCGTATTGCACATATCTTTGTAAATAAATTAAAAAAGGTGGTGTAAGAAATGAGAAAAAATAAAAAAATAGTTCTTGCTTACTCAGGAGGGCTTGATACGTCAGTTATACTTCACTGGCTGAAAGAAAAACACAATGCTGAGGTTATAACATTTACCGCGGACCTTGGTCAGGGAGAGATACTGGAGAAGATAAAAGAAAAAGCAGAAAAAACAGGTGCAATTCGTGCTTATGTTAAAGACTTAAAAGAGGAGTTTGCAAGAGATTACATCCTTCCTGCCTTAAAAGCAGGAGCTCTTTATGAGGGAAAATATCCCCTTGCAACTGCCCTTGCAAGACCCCTTATTGCAAAAGAACTTGTAAAAATAGCAGAAAAGGAAGGGGCAGAAGCTATTGCCCATGGATGCACGGGAAAAGGTAACGATCAGGTGAGATTTGAGGTTACAGCAAGAGCACTAAACCCTGAAATTGAAATTATTGCTCCTGTGAGAGAATGGGAATTTACCTCCAGAGAAGAGGAAATAGAATATGCAAAGAAAAACAAAATTCCTGTAGAAATAAAAAAAAGTTCCCCTTACTCAATTGACCGCAATCTCTGGGGGATAAGCATAGAGTGTGGACCTCTTGAGGACCCCTGGCAAGAGCCACCTTCAGATAGTTTTCAAATTACAAAGCATCTGGAGGAGACTCCAGATAAGCCTTCTTATCTTGAGATTGAATTTGAAAAAGGTGTACCTGTGGGAATAAACGGAGAAAAATATCCTCTTGTAAAACTTATAGAAACCTTAAATAAGGTGGGGGGAGAAAATGGCGTTGGAAGAATTGACATGATGGAAAACAGACTCGTGGGAATAAAGTCAAGAGAGGTATATGAGGCACCTGCTGCAACAATCCTCCACAAAGCCCACAGAGAGCTTGAGAGCCTCACTCTTGACAGAGAAACTTTTCACTTTAAGCCACTAATTTCCCAAAAATACGCAGAAATTATTTACTATGGGCTGTGGTATTCACCTTTGCGCGAGGCTATGGACAGGTTTATTGAGGAAACCCAGAAATATGTTACAGGATGTGTCAGGGTGAAACTCTTTAAAGGCTTATGCGAAGTTGTGGGAAGAAAATCCCCTTTCTCTCTCTATGACACAAAGCTTGCCACATACACCAAAGAAGACATATTTGACCAGAAGGCATCTTCAGGTTTTATAAAAATATGGGGACTTCCTGTTGTAACTTTTGCAAATATGAGGAGGAAGAAATGATTCCTCGCTACACCTTACCTGAGATGGGAAAGATATGGGAAGAGGAGGAAAAATTTAAAATATGGCTTGAGATAGAAATTCTTGCATGTGAGGCCTGGGCAAAACTTGGAAAAATCCCCCCTGAGGACTTAAAAGAAATTAAGACAAGGGCAAGGTTTGATATAGAAAAAATAAAGGAAATAGAAAAAGAGGTAAGACATGATGTTATAGCCTTCTTAATTAACCTTTCAGAAAATATTGGACCTTCCTCAAGATATATCCATCTTGGTCTTACTTCTTCAGATATTTTAGATACCGCTCTTGCTGTCCAGATCAAAAGAGCATCCCAGATAATTATAAAAGACCTGGAAAGGCTCCTTGAAGTTTTAAAAGAAAAGGCTCTTTTGTATAAAGATGTAGTTATGATGGGAAGAACCCACGGAGTTCATGCCGAACCTATAACCCTTGGATTAAAATTTACCCTCTGGTATGAAGAAATAAAAAGAAACCTTGAGAGGGTAAAAAGAGCAGCAGAGGATATAGCCTATGGAAAAATATCAGGAGCGGTTGGAACTTATGCTCATCTTAACCCGGAGGTGGAAAAGTGGATATGTGAAAAACTCGGACTTAAACCCTGCCCTGTATCAAATCAAATAGTTCAAAGAGACAGACATGCTTTTTACCTTGCAACTCTTGCTATCCTTGCCTCCTCTCTTGAGAAGTTCTGCGTGGAAATAAGAGGACTTCACCGAACAGAAATAAGAGAGATAGAAGAGGGGTTTGGTAAAAAGCAAAGAGGTTCCTCCGCTATGCCTCATAAAAAAAATCCTATAATCTGTGAAAGAATCTGTGGCCTTGCAAGACTTTTAAGGTCCAATCTTCAGACCTCTCTTGAAAATATTGCTCTCTGGGGAGAGAGAGATATATCTCACTCCTCCTGTGAAAGAGTTATTTTTCCTGACTCAACAATTCTTATAGATTACATGTTAAAAAAATTTACTCAGGTTATGGAGAATCTGCGTGTTTATCCTGAAAATATGGAGAAAAATCTCAAACTCTCAAGGGGGATTTTCTTTTCCCAAAGGATAATGCTTAAACTTGTGGAAAAGGGGCTTTCCCGGGACAGAGCTTATGAGATTGTTCAAAAAAATGCCATGAGGGTATGGGAGGAGGAAAAGGATTTCAAGGAAACTATTCTGAAAGACCCTGAAATTGGAAGATATCTTAAAAAAGAGGAAATAGAAGAGCTTTTTGATATAAAATATTATCTAAGGTATGTTGATAAAATCATGGAGAGAGTGGGGATAAACTAAAATGGCAAAAATAATACATCCCAGAGCTGTAATAAGCCCAAAAGCTGAGATAGCAGATGGGGTCAAAATAGGCCCCTATTCTATTATTGGAGACAATGTAAAAATAGATGAGGGAACAGAAATTGGGTCCGGAGTTTTAATTGAAGGATGGACAAAGATAGGTAAAGGGTGTAAAATACTCCACGGAGCAGTAATAGGGACCCCTCCCCAGGATTCAAAATACAAAGGAGAAAAAAGCTTTGTGGAAATTGGAGATAATAACCTTATAAGAGAGTATGTAACAATTCACAGAGGAACAGAAAAAGAAAGTATAACCTACATAGGCAACAACAACTTCCTTATGGCTTACTGCCACATTGCTCACAACTGCTGGATTGGCAACGAGGTAATTATAGCAAACGGGGGGACTCTTGCAGGATATGTAAAAGTGGAAAATAAAGCCGTAATTGGAGGACTAACCGGCATTCACCAATTTGTAAGAATAGGAACTCTTGCTATGGTCGGTGGATGCACCAAAGTTGTAAAGGATATTCCTCCTTTCACTCTTGCCAATGGAAATCCTGCACTGCTCTGGGGGTTGAATGTGGTAGGACTTAAAAGGGCCGGAATTCCACTGAAAACTCGTGAAAAATTAAAAAAAGCCTATAAGATTTTATTCAAATCAGGTCTCAATACCACACAGGCTTTAGAGAAAATAGAAAATGAATTTGAAAATATCCCTGAGGTAAGATACCTCTGCGACTTTATCCGCTCTTCCAACAGGGGTATCTGTAAGGAAAGAACAAGACAAAAATAATGGATATTCTCCAGGCAACTCTTCTTGGAATACTGCAGGGAGTGACAGAATTTTTACCCATAAGCAGCTCCGGTCATCTTGCTATAGTCCAGCACTATTGGGGAATAAAAAAATCTCAAATTTTATTTGACGTACTTGTCCATGCGGGAACGTTGGGTTCTGTTTTTGTCTTTTTCAGAAAAGATATTTTCCTCATGCTTGTCTCACTTGTAAAACCTGGTAAAAAGGATGAGGAAAGTATAAAATATCGCCAGCTTACTCTGAGTGTGCTTGTGGGGACAATTCCCACCTGCCTTATAGGTCTTGTGTTTTACAGGATAAAGGAGGTTTTTTTTCTTAATGTTTTTTTTCCATCTTCAATGCTAATTTTAACCGGGATTTTTCTTTTAATAGGAGAGAAGATTTATTTAAAAAACCCATCTCCAAGAGAAAAAATAAAATTAAGTGATGCCCTTTTTGTAGGTTTTATGCAGGGGATTGCTCTTATACCAGGTATATCAAGATCAGGCATTACCATATCCTCTGCGCTCTCAAGAGGAGTTAAAAGAGAACTTTCTTTCCTTTACAGTTTCCTGCTTTTCATCCCTGCAGCAGCCGGAGCCTCAATCCTGGAAGGAAGGGAAATAGCTCTAAAACCTTATAAATTAAGCTTCCCTATTCTTTTTGGAACCCTTATAGCCTTTCTTGTGGGGCTTTTGTCTCTTTTTGCCTTAAAGAAGGTTCTTCAAAGAAAAAAACTTACCCTGTTCTCTTTTTACTGCTGGATTGTTGGGGGAGGAACAATTTTACTTGAAATAATAAAGATGATGAAATAAAAAACTGCGGGAAAGCTTGACATTGAAGAATAGAAAAGTAAAATTAAATTGGACAAGATAAAAAGGAGGTTGGCTACCGTAGTATCAAAAAAGAACCAGCTTAAACCAGTTGGAGCTAAGAAAAGAGAAAAGGCTATCCTTGTAGCCTTAGAAAAAGGCAGAGAAGCAAAGGATAGCTGGACAACAGAGGATTCTCTGAATGAACTTGCTCAGCTGGTTAAGACGGCGGGAGGTATTGTCCAGGCAAGAGTAGTTCAGAAAAGGGAGAGACCAGATCCTGCCTTCTACATAGGAAAAGGCAAAGCTGAAGAAATTGCTCATCTCTGCCAGAAGGTGGAGACAGATGTAGTTATTTTTGATGATGACCTTACTCCTTCCCAGCAGAGAAATCTTGAAGAAAAAATAGGTGTGAAAATTGTTGACAGAACCCAGCTCATTCTTGATATCTTTGCCTTAAGAGCAAAATCCAGCACCGGAAAAATTCAGGTAGAACTTGCCCAGATGGAATATCTCCTTCCGCGTCTTAAGGGTAAAGGAATAATTCTTTCCCGTCTCGGAGGAGGAATAGGAACCCGAGGTCCAGGAGAGACCAAACTTGAGGTTGACAGGAGGAAAATAAAAGAAAGAATAATAACTCTGCAGGAAAAACTGAGAAAAATAGAAAGACAGCGCAAAGTTACCAGAAAAAAAAGAAGGAATTTCTGGACAGCAGCCTTGATAGGCTATACCAATGTGGGTAAATCCACTCTTCTCAATAAAATAGCTGAAGCAAAGGTTAAAGTCGATGATAAACTGTTTGCCACTCTTGACCCCACTACAAGAAAAGTAATCCTTCCCACAGGAGGAGTACTGCTTTTAACCGACACTGTGGGCTTTATAAATAAACTTCCCCACCACCTGGTGGCTGCTTTTCATGCTACCTTACAGGAAGTAGAGGAAGCTGACATTTTAATTAACGTACTTGATGCCTCTCATCCAAAAATGCTGGAGCAAAACCGCGCCACCTACACTGTGTTGAAAGAACTCGGAATCCAGGAAAAACCTATAATCAATGTTCTCAACAAAGTTGACCTTGTTGAAAACAAGGCACAACTTGAAAGATTGAAAAGATGCGTTGATTCACCTGTTGCCGTATCAGCTTTGGCAGGATACGGTCTTGATAAGCTTTTAGAAAAAATAGCCAGGGTAATTGAAAAAAACATGGTGGAGGCAACTTTTTATTTCCCTTATGGAAGAGATGATCTTGTTTCTCTTATCTACCAGAATGGAGATATAAAAAAGAGAAAATACCTTGCTGACAGGGTAATGGTTCAGGCAAAAGTTAGTCTGCAAGTTGCAGAAAAACTTACAAACTATAGAAATGGAGGTAAGAAAAGTTGAAAGTAGTGGGCATAAATGGAAGCCCCAGAAAAGGTGGAAATACGGAAATTTTGATCAAAAAGGCATTTGATATTCTTGAGGAAAAGGGAATATCAACTGAACTTATAAATCTTGGGGAACTAAAAATTGAACCCTGTGATGCCTGCAAATACTGCAGAAAGAACATAGGAAAATGCCATATTGAAGATGATTTTGAAGTTGTATTTGATAAGATACTTAAGGCAGATGGAATTATTTTAGGAAGTCCTGTTTATCTTGGCTCTGTAACAGCACAGATGAAAGCTTTGATGGACAGAGCAGGATACATAGCAAGGGCAATGGATAAACCCTTCAGAAGAAAGGTTGGAGGAGCAATAGTGGTGGCAAGAAGAGCAGGCCAAAACTTTACCCTAATGCAACTTATTCAATTTTTCAATATTTTTGGAATAATAATTGCAGGCTCTACCCACTACTGGAATATAGGTTTTGGAAGAGAGAAAAAAGATGTGCTTAAAGACGGGGAAGCTATTGAAACTGTAAAAGATTTTGCAGAAAATATGGCCTGGATTTTGAATATTATCAATAAAAATAAAAACACGGAAGAAATAAGCGCGAGGTAAAACCTTGCTCTCACCTCAAATGATAGTGATTCTTCTTATTATATGTATAGGCTTTTCTGCTTTTTTCTCAGGATCTGAGATAGCTCTTTCCTCACTTGGTAAAATAACTTTAAAAAGACTGGGTAAGGAAAATCCCCGCAAGAAAAACCAATTTGAACTTCTCCTCTCGGACCCCTCTCGCTGGCTTGTTACAATCCTGATAGGCAACAATCTTGCCAACATCGCAGCTGCAAGTCTTGCTACAATACTTGTTCAGCAATGGGTGGGAGGAACTAAGGGCAGAGTTGTCGGAATTGTAACAGGAGTGATGACTTTCATAATCCTTTTATTTGGAGAGATAACGCCAAAAAGGTACTGTAGAGAAAATGCAGAAAAAGTTGCTCTTAAGGTTATTGGACCTATTTTCTTTCTTTCCAAGATTTTATCCCCTGTGGTAACAGGACTTTCCTTCTTGAGCAAAGGGATTTTAGGGCCTTCAGGCGAGAAATCTATTCCAAAAATAATTACGGAAAAAGAAATACATACCCTTATAGACATAGGTCAGGAGGAGGGAGCATTAGAAGAGAAGGAGGAACAACTTGCTCATTCTGCCCTTGAGTTTGATGAGACAAGCGTTAAGGAAATAATGACCCCTCGCACAAAGGTAGTGGCTATCTCGGATAATGCAAGTCTTAGGGAACTTGCAAAAATCATAAATGAAGCAGGGTATTCACGAATACCAGTTTACCAGGGAAGATTGGACAACATTGTAGGAGTAGCCTACGCAAAAGACCTTTTACCAATTGCTGATAAATGGGAAAAGCTGAAAGCAAAAGATATAATGCATCCTCCTATATTTGTCCCTTACACAGCAAAACTTACCGAGATACTTCATCAATTTCAACGAGAAAAAACACACCTTGCTATAGTGGTTGATGAATACGGAGGAATGGCAGGAATTATAACCATAGAGGATGTGCTTGAAGAACTTGTGGGAGAGATTGAAGACGAATACGATAAGACTTCCTCTCAGAAAATTCAAATCTTAAAGGATGGCTCTGCTATAGTCGAAGGAGACACAGATATTGACGAGATTAATGACAAGCTCAATACCTCTCTTCCAGAAAAAGCAGCAGCATTTGAGTCTATTGGAGGACTCATATTTAACTACCTTGGAAGAATCCCCCATAGAGGGGAAGTCATAGAGCAAGACGGAGTAAGGATAGAGATAATAGACGTTGATAAAAGAAGAATAAAAAAGGTAAAAATATCTCCCCCCTCCTCTCAGAAGTCAAAATCTGATTTGTAATCTGCTATCAGGCATGCTTTTCCCATCTTAAAAGTTCCATAACAGAGGATAAAGTCCCCCCTTCTTTTATCTCTTCTCTTATTCTATTTTCTCTTTCAAGAACATCCATGGCTCTGTTAACTATTTCTGCTGCTTTTGCCTTAGGAACAACCACAAGACCATCCTGATCACCCAGAATCCAATCACCTGTAGAGATAATTCTACCTTCTATCTTTAAAGGAACACCTATCTCACCAAATCCTCTCGGCTCTCCTGCGCAGGGAGTAACAATTTTAGCATAAGCAGGGAAACTTAACTTTTTAATCTCTTCCACATCTCTTATACCCCCATTAATTACCACTCCTGCAAGGCCTTTCTGAACAGCAGAATGAGTTGCAAGTTCTCCCCACACAGCAGGACCTGTTCCTCCTGCGTCAATAAAAAGCACATCTCCCTTTTCTGCTTTATCAATTGCTTCCACCGGTTTTGCCCAATCTCCCGGATAAGTCCTAACTGTAAGGATTTTTCCTATCATTTTCTTGTCTTCAGGACCAACTCTGACAAAACCTCCAAGCTCTCCTCCTCTGTGCATGGCATCGGAAAGATTTGCCGTTGAGACTTTTCTTAAAACCTCTCTCACCTGTGATTCTGAAACCCTCTTGAAAAGATCTGTCTTTATAACCACCCTTTCCTTCATCGCTTTTTTTATAGTCTGGGTGGCAGAAAAAGGATCTTTAGCCTTACAAATAGCTCCCCCCACTATTAATATACTGGCACCTGCCTCCACAAGAGGACCGGCAGTTTCAGAGTGCACTCCTCCCGCCACAGCAACAGGTATGCTTACCTTTCCAGCGACCTCCCTGACATGAGCAATGGGATCTTTCCCCCTCATTTGATCATCCACTGAAATATGGATCTCCACTATATCTGCACCCATCTCTTCAACTTGTTTTGCCCTTTCAAGAACTGAAGGAACATTCATCAAATCCACCATCACCTTACCCCCATAGTTTCTTGCAGCCCGGATACACTCCTCAATAGTGGAGTCAGAAGACACACCCATTACACAAACAATATCAGCACCTGCTTTAAAGGCTATCTCTGACTCTATCCTGCCAACATCCATAATTTTAAGATCGGCAACAATGGTAATATCAGGGAAAGCTTTTCTCAGAGTGCGAATACTTTCCATCCCCTCGCTTTTTACAAGAGGAGTTCCTACCTCAAGCCAGTCTGCTCCTGCTTTTACTGCTTCCTGTGCTACCTTTAAAGCTCTTTTTAAATTTACAAAATCAAGAGCAACCTGCAAAAAAGGGCCCATTCTCTTTCTCCTTTGTTTTTATCTACCTTATTAGTATTTTAATTAAAAAAACAGAAAGGGTCAAAGAAGATAGGAGTATATTTTTTCAATTTGAGAGATACTCTTTTTTATATCGTGCTCCCTTGCAAGATAGAAGGAAGCTTTTTGCATGGACTCTTTCAAAGAGGGGGAAGATAAAATAAGCTTTATTTTGTTCGCTGCATCGCAAGGATTCTCAAGGTCAAAGGTGTAACCGTTAATCCCCTCTTTTACCATCTCAGATGCAGCATTTTGCGAGCTTCTACCAACAAGAATCACATTACCTGTAGCCATAGCTTCAAGGACAACGATACTCTGCAATTCAAAAAAAGAGGGGAGAATAAAAATATCAGCCTCTTTATAAGCAAGAATAAGCTCTCTTTGGGGTAAAAATCCTGCAAAAGTGATTTCTTTTAAAAGTCCCTCACACTTTGCCCTATTCTCAAGTTCCTTTTTTAGTTCACCTCTTCCTACAAGAAGAAGCCTTGTTTTGACCTTTTCTTTTTTTAAAATCTTCATAATTTTTAAAAGATAAGCTACATTCTTTTCTCTGCTTAATCTTCCAACATAAAGCAAAAAGGGAAAATCCTTTAATCTAAACTTTTCTCTGAACTTTTTTCTCTCTTCAAAGCTTATCTTAACATTTTTGAATATATCAAGGTCAACACCATTGCTGACCA
>JAGHCI010000191.1:0-9000 GCA_021160545.1 Candidatus Aerophobota bacterium
AATAGAAAATAATGCAAGATTCCCTGTAAATAAAATCCATCCTGCTAAAAGATATAAAGTTGTAAGGAGTATTCTTATTATTTTCCATTTTAAAAAAATATCCATTTTTATTTTTCTCTTATAAGTCCCTTGACATAATCAACAGGCAAGGTAAACAAAATTCCTGTTCCTGGCTCAGAGAGGCTTCCACATATCTTTTCTATAAGTTCTTCCACCTTCTTTACTTTTCCCTCATCTTCCACCACAGAAAAAATAGTCTTGTTATAGGGTTTGTTACCTTTCATAAATTCCCTGAAATCAGCAAAAAGAGGCAGCTCATAAGTTAAAAATCTGCCCATTCCCTCAGAGTCAAGGATGGTTGCTCCTGGTATCCCTGCCTCTACAAATGCCTGGAGAACCTCTTCTAATAGCTCCTCTTTGTTAAGCACAAATACAAGAAGCTTCATGGTAATTTTATTTTATTCTCTCCTTAGAGAAAAGTCAAACAGGGTTTTTCTCTTGCCAGGAGGTTGTAAATTGTGTAAGGTAATATAAGAAATTGCACAGGGGAAAGATGTTATGCTGGGTGAAAAGATAAAAGTGTATGTGGATGAGAATATTCCTCTCAGTGCAGTTAGGTTTATGAGAGGAAAACTTGGATGGAATGTGAAATTTGTTACAGAGGAGGAAAATCTAAGAGAGAAAAAAGATATCTACCATCACAGGAAGGCAAGAAAAGAAGGGAGGTATCTTTTAACCCGTGATAGAGATTATCTTGACTTTAACCTTTTTCCCCTTCACAGGACAGGGGGGATTATTATTCTGGAGGAGGAGAATACAAAGAAGCTGAAAAAAATCATAGGTCTTTTATCCTTGTTTATTGAGAAAAATAGAGGCACAGGTCTTTTCTCTCTGCCGTTTAAGGCAAAGGCATCTCTTTCCGGTATAGAGATTTTTTATCAAACTTCTGGGGAAAACGTTAAGAGGGATTTTTATCCCTGGTCCTCAAACAAAGATGGAAAATAACCTTATTTTGAGCTTTTTGGAGTAAAGATGCAAAATCTGCATCATGTTGTAAATCACTCGGTTATGATAACTCTTTTTGTATTTGTTATGATGCTTCTTGTTGACTACATTAATGTCTTAACACGGGGGAAAATTGAGGAAGTAATTAAGAAAAAAAGAGTCTATCAGTATATTATGGCCTCTTTTCTCGGGGCAACACCTGGTTGCCTTGGGGCTTTTATGAATGTCTCTTTCTATGTTCATGGGCTTTTAAGTTTTGGTGCAATAGTGGGTGGGATGATTGCTACCTGTGGTGATGAAGCCTTTGTAATGCTTGCTCTTTTCCCCCAAAAAGCGACTCTACTTTTTGGCATTTTATTTGTGCTTGGTATCTTTGGTGCTTTTCTTTCAGATAAAATAGCTTCCTATTTTAATATATCTCTCTCTGAAAGCTGCAAGATGCAGGTGGTCCACGAGGAAGAGATTACCTTTGGCTTTTATCCTGTTACAATTAAAGAATTCTTCTTAAAACCCTCTTTTGTAAGATACCTGACCTTATTTTTCCTTCTTTTCTTTCTTGTATCCTTAGGATTGGGATACATTGGACCGTCTGAATGGACCTGGATGAAAATCACCACCTTTTTGTTACTTTTCTTTGCCACTTTTATCATTTTAACAGCCCCTGAGCATTACCTTAAGGTTCACATATGGCGCCATCTTGTAAAAAGACATCTTTGGCGTGTTTTTCTGTGGACTTTTTTTGCCTTACTCTTCATAAATATCGGTCTTGGTTTTTTCAATATAGAAAATTTTGTCAGGGGAAATATACTCTGGGTATTTTTAGTGTCAGCTCTTGTGGGGTTTATTCCTGAGTCAGGACCTCATATGGTTTTTGTGATGATGTTTGCAGAGGGACTTGTTCCTTTTTCTGTTCTTCTTACAAGTTCCATTGTTCAGGATGGTCATGGAATGCTTCCCCTTTTCTCCTGTTCTATAAAAGATGCCCTGCGGGTGAAGCTTTTTAATTTTATATTTGGCATTGTGGTGGGAGCTTTTTTTCTTCTGCTTGGTTTTTAAGCAAAGTCCCCCGGAGCAGGGAATAAATAAGCAAAAGGCTTATTTGACATTTGTCTTCCCTCAATTATAATATTTTTTCTCAGGAGGAAAAGATGCTAAATGAAAATCTGAAGATATTTGCAGGGCGAGCTAATGTGCAGCTTGCCCAGAAGATTGCAGATTACCTTGAGGTAAAACTTGGTGATATGGAAATAAGCTCTTTCAGTGACGGTGAGACTTATGTAAAAATTAACGAAAATGTAAGGGGAAGAGATGTTTTTCTTATACAACCAACCAGTCCTCCTGTTAATGAAAATTTGATGGAACTTTTAATTATGATTGATGCCTGTCAAAGAGCTTCTGCTCAGAGGATAACAGCTGTTATACCTTATTACGGTTATGCGAGGCAGGATAGAAAAGATAGACCGCGTGTTCCAATTACAGCAAAACTTGTGGCAAATCTTATAACCACCGCAGGAGCTGACAGAGTTTTAACTATGGATCTTCATGTAGACCAGATTCAGGGTTTTTTTGATATAAAGGTGGACCATCTTTTTGCAGCCCCTGTTATAATTGATTATTTCAGGAAGAAAGGTCTTGAAAATCTTGTTGTGTTATCTCCTGATGTGGGGGGCTTGAGGAGGGCCCGAGCTTATGCCAAGTATTTAAAGGTGCCTCTTGCCATAGTGGATAAGAGAAGACCTGTTGCCAACGAAGCAGAGGTCATCCATATTGTGGGAGAGGTAAGAGGAAAACAGGTTCTTGTGATAGATGACATGATAGATACAGGGGGAACATTGCTTGCAGCAGTTGATATTCTTCTTAAAAATGGAGCAGATACAATTTATGCTGCCTGTACCCATCCTGTTTTTTCCGGGAATGCCTTAAAGAAGCTAAAGATGTCACCCATTAAGGAGATAATAGTAACAGATACAATTTACCTTAATTTAAAGGAGGAAGATAGAGAAAAAATTAAGATTCTCTCAGTTGCTCCTTTACTTGGAGAGGCGATTAAGAGAATTCATCAGAACAGATCTGTGAGTTCCCTTTTTGACATTATTTAACAGGGAGTAATTAACCAGACGGAGAAAAAAATGGAAAAACCGGTATTAAAAGTTAAAAGAAGAGAAAAAGTAGGGAAAGCAGAGGCAAAAAGGCTAAGGAAAAAAGGTTTTATTCCGGCAATCCTGTATGGAGCTCACATCAAGGAAGGTATACCTCTTCAGTTTGAGTCCTCACAACTCAGTATACTTTCCTCCTCTCTTCACAAAGGGGACAGAATAATCACCCTCCATTTTACAGATGGTAAAGAGGAAAAAAGGGAGGCTATAGTTAAGGATGCGCAGTACAACTGGAGGAAAGGGGAAGTAGAACATATTGATTTTTATGAGATAAAACTTGGAGAGAAAATTACAACAGAGGTTCCCTTGAGGATCTTAGGAGAGGAAGCTGTTAGCAAAAAGGGAGGCGTAATTGAACAAATGGTAAGAGAGGTTGAAGTGGAATGCCTGCCAGAAAGTATCCCACCTTACATTGATGTTGATTTGACTGATTTTGAGGTAGGAGATTCATTAAAGGTGAAAGACCTTAAAGCTCCTCCTGGAGTTAAGATAACAACACATCCTGAGGAGATTGTCCTTTCTGTGATCTCTCCTATCAGCGAGGAGGAGCTTGAGGAGCTTGAGGAGGAAAAAGCAGTAGAAGCTGAGGAAGTGGAAGTAGTTGAAAAGGGCAAGAAAGGAGAGGTAAAGAAAGAGGAGGAATCTGAGAAGAAAAAAGAAAAAGAATGAAAGTTATAATGGGTCTTGGTAATCCGGGCAAAGAGTATGAAAGAACACGTCATAATGCGGGTTTTCTTGTAGTGGATGCTGTTGCTGAAAAGTACAGGGTAAAGCTTGACCTTTATAACCTCGACTGCCTTTTAGGGAAGGTAAAGATAAAAGAAAAGGAAGTTCTCCTTGCAAAGCCTCTAACTTACATGAACCTTTCAGGGGTTGCGGCAAGAAAGATTTCCAGCAGGTATAAGGTAAAGGTTGAAGAGATGCTGGTGGTGAATGATGATGCTGACCTTGAACTTGGTAGAATAAAGATCTCAAGAGACGGAGGAGATGCCGGGCACCTGGGGGTAAGGTCAGTTATTGAAAATATGGAGAGTAAGAATTTTCCAAGGTTACGTATTGGTATTGGAAAACCTCCTCAAAATGTACCTTTAAGAGAATACGTTCTTCAGGAATTTTCTCCTGAAGAATGGAGGATAATGCAGAATGTTTTGCAGAGAGCAGTTTCAGCAGTGGAGAAAATTATAACAGAAGGTATAGAAAAGGCGATGCTTAATTTTAACTGAAAGGTGTATGGATGATAAGAAAACCAGCAGTAGCAGGGACATTTTACCCGGGAAATAAAGAATCTCTGAGAGAGGAAATAGAAGAATGTTTTCTTCATCCTCTTGGTCCTGGGAGGATTCCTTCAATTGCAGAAAAAAGCAAAGATAAAATTTTTGCCATTATAAGTCCGCATGCAGGCTATGTTTATTCTGGTCCCGTTGCAGCCTGGGGATTTGCTTGTCTTATGGAAAATGAAAACCCCGAAACAATTATAATATTAGGTCCAAATCATCGGGGATTTGGTCGCTCTGTGGCTATAATGACAGAGGGTGAGTGGGAGACACCTCTTGGAAAAGTACCCATAGATGAGGATTTAGCAAAGGATATTTTACAGGCTTCCCCCTTAATAGAAGAAGACGAAAAAGCACATCAAAGAGAACACTCCTTAGAGGTTCAACTACCATTTCTCCAGTACGGCTATAAGGATAATTTTAAGATTGTTCCCATTTGTTTTACTGATCAGACTTTTGTTACAAGCGTTGGCGTTGGGAAGGCTATATTTGAGGTGATAAAAGAAAAAAATGGTATTGCTCTTGTTGCCAGCACAGACCTTACCCATTACCAGCCTCGGAAAATTGCGGAAAGAGATGACAGGAATATTATAGAGGCAATTTTAACCTGTAACCCTGAATCCCTCAGAAGAGTTTTATCTTCTGGTGATTACTCAATGTGTGGTTATGGACCAGTTTTTGCCTTGATGCAGGTAGCCTTGTCTTTTGGCAGTGTTAAAGCAAGGCTCTTAAAATACGCCACTTCAGGTGATATCACTGGAGATTACAGTGCAGTTGTAGGTTATGCTTCCTTATCCCTGGAGAAGTAGTTTTCCTTCCCGGAAAATTTTTAAGTTTCGCATTTAATCTTGTTCTCTTTTTATATCCAAATTTGGCTTTAAAAGTTGAAGAAATGAGAAAAAACAGGATATTTATCAAAGGAGCAAAAGAGCATAACCTGAAAAACATCGATGTTGAGATACCTCGAAACAGGATAGTTGTAATAACAGGACTTTCAGGCTCTGGAAAGTCATCTCTTGCCTTTGATACACTTTATGCCGAAGGACAGAGAAGATATGTGGAATCGCTTTCAAATTATGCCCGCCAGTTTTTGGAACAGATGTCAAAGCCCAAGGTGGATTATATCGAGGGTCTTTCTCCTGCCATATCCATTGAACAGAGAAAAGCCTCAAGCAATCCTCGTTCTACTGTGGCAACTCTCACCGAAATTTACGATTATTTCCGTCTTTTATTTGCTCATATTGGTGAACCCTACTGTTACAGATGTGGTAGAAAGATAACCTCGCAGAGTATAGACCAGATAACAGAGAAGATTATGGAGTTTCCCTCCGGCACAGCCATTCAAATTCTTGCACCCCTTGTAAGGGGAAGAAAAGGGGAGTACAGAGAGCTTTTTCAGGAGATAAGAAGGGAAGGGTTCTTAAGAGTAAGGGTGGATGGAGAAGTAAGGTCACTTGATGAAGACATATTCCTGGATAAGAACAAAAAACACACAATAGAGGTGGTGATTGACAGGCTTAAAGTTAAAGAGGGTGTTGAGTCAAGACTTGCTGATTCTCTTGAACTTGCAAGTGAAAAAGGGAAGGGACTGATCCTTGTTATAACAAAAGAGGAGGGGGGAAAGGAAAAGGAGCATCCTTTTTCTCTTCATTTTGCCTGCCCTCATTGCGGGATAAGTTATGAGGAAATTTCTCCTCGCATGTTTTCTTTTAATTCACCTTATGGGGCATGTCCTGCCTGTAATGGTCTTGGAACACAGCAGACAATAGACCCCGAACTTGTTGTTCCTTACCCGGAAAAATCTCTCAGGGAGGGAGCTATTGCCCCATGGGAAGAAGGGGTGGGATTTTACAGATGGGCAAGAACAGCTTCCCGCTATTATTTCAGGCAACTTGCCGCAGTTGCCAGGCATTACAATTTCTCCCTTGATACACCTTTTAAAGACCTTCCCCCATCCATTCAGCAGGTGATACTTTACGGTTCTGACTCAGAGGAAATTGAATTCACAGAATACAGAGGAGGAAATTCCTACACTTATAAGGCTCCGTTTGAGGGAGTTATTCCCAATCTTGAAAGAAGATACAGGGAAAGTGACTCAGATTATGTCAAGGAAGAAATTCAGAAATATGTCAGAGAAACACCTTGTCCTGTTTGCAGGGGGGCAAGACTTCGCCCTGAAAGTCTTGCAGTTAAGGTAAGGGGGAAAAATATATACGATATTGTGAGGATGAGCATAAAGGAATGTCAGAAGTTCTTTTCCTCTCTCAAATTGAATAAAAGAGAAGAGCTTATTGCAGGTGAGATTTTAAAGGAAATAAGAAAGCGCCTTAAATTCATGGTTGATGTAGGTCTTGATTATTTAACTCTGGATAGAAGAGTGGGGACTCTTTCAGGGGGAGAGGCAGAGCGTATTCGTCTTGCCACTCAGATTGGCTCAGGGTTAATGGGGGTGATTTATATCCTTGATGAGCCAAGTATTGGTTTGCATCAAAGGGATATAAAAAGGTTAATAGACACTCTCAAGGAATTGCGAGATCTGGGGAATACTGTGGTTGTGGTAGAGCACGACAGAACCACCATAGAGGCTGCAGACCACATAATTGATCTTGGTCCTGGTGCAGGAGAACACGGAGGGAAAGTGGTCGCACAGGGATCAGTTGAAGATATAAAAAATTGTCCTGAGAGTCTCACAGGAAAATACCTCAAAGGAGAACTGAGGATACCTTTACCTTCCTCGCGTCGTAGAGCAAAAGATGGCCATTATCTTACAATAGTGGGAGCAAGGGAGCATAATTTAAAAAATATTGATGTGAAAATTCCTCTTGGAACTTTTACCTGTGTTACCGGAGTCTCAGGTTCGGGGAAAAGCACTCTTGTAGAGGATATTCTCTATAAAGCTCTTGCAAAGCACTTTTACAAAAGTAAAGTTAAACCGGGCAAGCACGATAGAATAGAGGGGATTGAGTACATAGATAAGGTGGTGGTTATTGACCAGTCACCTATTGGTAGAACTCCTCGTTCCAATCCTGCAACTTACACAGGAGTTTTCACTCCTATTCGCCAGATTTTTGCCAGAGTGGAAGAGGCAAGAATGAGGGGATACTCTCAGGGAAGATTCAGTTTTAACGTTCGCAAAGGAAGATGCCATCAGTGTAAAGGCGAGGGAATGATAAAAATAGAGATGCAGTTTCTTCCGGATGTCTACGTTCCCTGCGATGTTTGTAAGGGGAAAAGGTATAATCGGGAAACTCTTCAGATAAAGTACAAAGGGAAAAATATTGCCGATGTTCTGGAAATGACCGTGGAAGAGGCACTTCAGTTTTTTCATAATATTCCTCAGATAAGAAGAAAACTTGAAACTCTTTACGATGTGGGTCTTGGTTACATTAGATTGGGCCAGCCTGCTCCCACTCTCTCTGGAGGTGAGGCTCAGAGAGTTAAACTTGCAAGAGAGCTTTCAAAGGTGGGAACAGGTAACACTCTTTACATCCTTGACGAACCTACAACAGGTCTTCACTTTGCAGATATTGAAAAGCTTTTAAATGTTCTTAACAGGTTGGTAAATAAGGGAAATACTGTTGTTGTAATTGAACACAACCCCGATGTTATAAAAGTTGCCGATTATGTTATTGATCTTGGGCCAGAGGGAGGGGATGAAGGGGGGGAGCTTGTTGCCTGTGGTCCTCCTGAAAAAATAGCAAAAAATCCCCGCAGTTATACAGGAAGAATTTTAAAGGAAGTTTTTCAGAGAGAAGCCTGAGTTTTTGTGAGAACTTCGTTCATACTCCCGCTTCTGTATCCTTCAATATCAACTGTTATATAAGTGTAGCCAAGTTCTTTGAATTTTTTCACAATTTTTTCTCTATTTTCCAGGATTTTGTTTATCTCTTCAGGTAAAACCTCAATTCTTACTATGCTGCCGTGGTGTCTTGCTCTCACCTGGGATATTCCAAGGGTTTTCAGAAGTGTTTCTCCTTTTGCTATTTTTTCAAGAATCTCTTTTTTTATTCTGGTTCCATAAGGAAAACGCGAGGAAAGGCAGGCAAGAGAAGGTTTGTTCCAGGTGGGAAGCCCCATCTTTCTTGATAAGGTGCGTATCTCTTTTTTAGTAAAGCCTGCCTCTTTAAGAGGTGAAATTACACCAAGCTCCTCCAGTGCTTTCATTCCTGGTCTGAAATCTCTTGTGTCGTCAAGGTTTGAAGCATCAAGGACTTTGTTTATTTTCTTTTGCTTTGCAACCTCTTTTAATTTTGAGAAAAGCTCTCTTTTGCACCAGTAACATCTGTCAGGACCATTTTTTACAAAGTTTGCATTTTCAAGCTCGTTTGTCTCTAAAATTATATGATTTACCTCAAGCATTTTTGCCAATTTTTTCGCCTCCTCAAGCTCCTGAGGAGGATAGGTTGGAGAGATAGCGGTAACTGCCAGGACATTTTCTTTTAAGGTATCTTTTGCAATTTTTAAGAGGAAAGTGCTATCAACTCCCCCTGAAAAGGCAACCAACACACTTTTCACTTCTTTCAGTATATTCTTTAGTTTTTCAAGTTTTTTTTCCATTTATCTCC
>JAGHCI010000005.1:0-3539 GCA_021160545.1 Candidatus Aerophobota bacterium
ATGGAAGGTGGACCAATTGCGCTTTTGAAAGATGGAGACATCATAGAGATAAATATACCGGAGAGAAAACTCAATGTTAATCTAACAGAAGAGGAAATGAAAGAAAGACGCAAAAACTGGTCTCCACCACCACCAAAGGTAAAAAATGGCATCTTAAAAATATATGCCAAACTCACCGATCCACCTGAAAAAGGAGCTGCAATAAACACTCGAGAAATAAGATAAAGAAAAATTTAACTTTTAAAAGGTAGCCATGGAAAGAAAAGTTATAATTTGTAGATGCGAAGAGGTTACAGAAGAAGAGATAAGAGAGGCTATTAGAAAATTTAACCTTAAAACAGTTGACGAAGTCAAAAGAGTAACACGTGCTGGAATGGGCTTATGTCAGGGGAGAACATGTGGATCTTTGATAGAGAGGATAATAGCTGAGGAAAATAAAAAAATAAGCAAAGTGCAGCCTTTCAGTAAACGTCCTCCTGTAAGACCTGTTAAAATAGGACTTTTAGCCGGAAAAGAAGGAGAAATTAATTGAACAAAGTAGTGGATGTTGTTATTATAGGGGCAGGAGTTATAGGTTGTTCTATAGCGTATAACCTGGCAAAAAAAGGAGTAAAAGTGGCTGTAGTAGAGAAAAAAATAGGGTTATCCTTTGGTGCCTCTGGAACAAACCATGGTGGCTGTCCTCTCCAACTTTTTGAACCACCTGTGTTAGAGCTTGCAAGAGAGAGTATTAAACTATACAAAGATTTATCAGACCAGATAGGATACGACGTTGAATATGAAAATGTAGGTTCTCTCGTTTGCAGTGTTAACGAAAAACAGTATCCGGATATAGAAAAACACTTTCGCAAAAAAAAGGAAGAAGGAATAAATGTTCATCTAATAGAGGGGAAAGAGCTGAGAGAAATGGAACCTACCTTAGGGAAAGATGTAGTGGTTGGAGTAGAGGAATGGGAAAGCTGTACAGTAAATCCCTTCAAGGTAAACTATGGATTTGCCTATGCGGCAAAAAAGTTAGGGACAGAATTTTTCTTTTCTACTGAAGTGAAGAAAATGGAAATAAAAAAGGGAGAAATTGTCTCCATTGTTACAGAAAGTGAAAAAATAAAACCTCGCTTTGTTGTCAATGCTGCAGGAGCGTGGTCTTGTAAAGTCGGGGAAATGGCTGGCATCACCGTACCCATTATACCAAGAAAAGGGCAAATTATAGTAACAGAACCTGTTCCACTTAATAAAAGATGGAGACAAATTTCAGATGCTGACTATCTAACCACCGCTTTTAATTTAGAAGCTGTAAAAAAATCTAAAGATCCGAGAATAAAACTCGGAGTTGCTGGAGTTTTCGTACAGGAAAACACCGGTAACTGGACTATAGGAAGTAGTAGAGAATTTGCAGGTTACGATAATAAAGTAACCATAACTACAGTAAGACACATTGCAAAAAGAGCTATTAAATTCATACCAAAACTTAAAGAGATAAATTGCATCAGGATATTTGCCGGATTAAGGCCATTTTGTTACATAGATGGTCTTCCCATCATAAGCAAGGTAGAAAATCCGGGAAATTTTATTTTAGCAACAGGTCACGCTGGAGAAGGAATTACGCTTGCTCCCATCACGGGAAAATTGGTATCTGAACTCATAACAGAGGGTAAGACTTCGCTCCCAATTGAGCCCTTCAGCTTCTCCAGATTTAAAAACATCAAAAACATAAATAAAACGCCTGTTTAATGAAATATTTAAGTCTCAAAGGGATTATGATGAACTATCAAGAAAAAAACAGTGCTCTATTACTGTGGGAGAGCAAGGCAGTCTTTTTTGAAGGAACTCCAACCCCAGCTGAGCTTGAAAAAACACCTGGTTATCCAAGTCTTAAAAGACTCTGGCAAGGTCCCTGTGCTGTAATTGAATGCATACAGGAGATTCCCTGTAATCCATGTGAGGAGGCCTGTCCACAGGGAGCTATTAAGATCGGATCTCCTATTACCAATCTCCCAAAATTAGATGAGAAAAAATGCACAGGCTGTGGAATATGTATAAGCTCCTGTCCGGGACTTGCAATTTTTGTGCTTAATTTAAATTACACAAATGACTTAGCTTTAATTTCTCTTCCCTTCGAGTTCCTGCCATTACCTAAAATTGGAGAGGAAGTAATAGCTGTAGATAGAAAAGGAAAAAAAGTGTGTAAGGGGAAAGTAGTGAAAGTTTTAAATAAACCAAAGCAGGACCACACTCCTGTTATAAGTATTTCTATCCCAAAAAAATACGCCCTTGTTGTCAGAGGTATTTTAACCACGAAAACAAACTTTGCGAAAAACAACGAAAACAAAATGCGTATCTTAGACCACCCAATTCTGGGTAAACAAAAACCCGGAAGAGTCGTAAACATTACTGTAGATGGAAAAAAAATTAAAGCTAAAGAAGGAGAGATGATAATTGCCGCTCTCCTTGCTGCAGGTATAAAAATTAATCGCTTCACCGATAAGTACAAACAGCCAAGAGGACTTTTTTGCGGGATTGGCCAGTGTACTGATTGTGTGATGACTGTAAATGGAGTTCCCAATACAAGAACATGTATTACACCTGTTGAAGAGGGAATGGTGATAGAAACTCAATACGGCAAAGGAAAGTGGGAGGAGAAAAATTGAAAGAATATGATGTTATTGTGGTGGGAGCAGGTCCTGCCGGTCTTATCTGCAGTATTGAGGTGACAAAAGCTGGAGCAAAGGTAGCTTTAATAGATGAAAACAAAAAAGCCGGAGGACAACTTTTCAAACAAATACACAAATTTTTTGGATCAACTCGACAAAGAGCTGGTATAAGGGGATTTGATATTGGTAAGATGCTTCTTGGTGAGACAGAAAAATTTGGTGTGGAAGTATTCCTTAACACAGTGGTTTTTGGTATTTTTGAAGACAAAACTGTGGGAACAATAAATAACAATAAAAATGAAATAATTAAAGGGGAAAAGATTTTACTTGCAACAGGTGCAATTGAAAATCCTGTTGCTTTCCCAGGCTGGACTCTTCCAGGAGTGATGGGAGCAGGAGCAGCTCAAACCATGATTAATATCCACCGTGTGCTTCCAGGAAAGAGATTCATCATCCTGGGATCAGGTAACGTGGGATTAATTATCAGCTACCAGCTCCTGCAGGCTGGTGCAGAGGTGGTAGCTGTAGTTGAAGCAGCATCAAAAATTGGAGGATACCAGGTTCACGCAAGTAAAATTAGAAGAGCTGGTGTACCAATTTTTACCTCCTGTACTATTAAGGAAACAAAAGGAGAAAAGTGGGTGAAAGAGGTTACTATTGTGAAATTAGATAGTTCATGGAAACCTATTGAAGGAACGGAAAAAACCTTAGCTGTAGATTGTGTTTGCATTGCTGCAGGACTTCATCCTTCCATTGAACTTGCTCAGATGGCAGGGTGTACCCTGGGGTTTTTCCCTGAACTGGGCGGACGTTTACCTCTTCACAACGAGAACATGGAAACAACAGTTGAAGGAATCTATGTTGCTGGAGATACTGCGGGGGTTGAGG
>JAGHCI010000026.1:0-5947 GCA_021160545.1 Candidatus Aerophobota bacterium
AATTAAAACCAGCTATAGACTTCTTTGCCTTGGTGACCACAGGAGCCTGTCCTGTGATAAGAGACAAAGATTTCTTGGCAAGGTCAATCAAACTTGGGTCAGTTTTTGCCTTGCCAAGCCCTATGTTTACACACACCTTCTCTATCCGTGGTACCCTCATTGGATTATCAAAGCCCAGTTCCTTCATCAATTGAGGAACAATCTCTTTTTTATAGAGTTCTTTTAACCTCGCCATTTATAAAACCTTTAATCTATTTTTTTAATCTATAACCTCTCCACATTTTTTACATACTCTAAATTTCTCTTTTTCCCCATCCTCTGTAACATTTATCTTAACACCCACTCTTGTTCTCTTGCCACACCTCGGGCAAACAAGCATTACCTTGCAAGTAGGAATAGGAGTCTCTCTTTCCACAATTCCACTTTCCTGCCCTCTTCTATGGGGTCTTATGTGCCTTTTTGTAATATTAACTCCCTCCACCACCACTTTGCCTTCCCTGGGTATCCTCTCAATCACTTTGCCAACTTTACCCTTATCCTTGCCAGAAATAACCACTACCTCATCTCCCACTTTTATTCGAGGCATAATCTTCACCTCTCTTAGAGAACCTCGGGGGCAAGAGATATTATTTTCATAAAGTTTTTATCCCTTAGCTCCCTTGTAACAGGCCCAAAAATACGTGTTCCCTTAGGATTACCGGTATTGTCGATAATAACTCCAGCGTTATCATCAAATCTTATGTAAGTTCCATCCTTTCTTCTTATCTCCTTTTTCGTTCTCACCACCACTGCCTTAACAACCTCACCTTTTTCTATCTCCGAGGTGGGAATGGTTTTTTTAACAGAGGCAACAATTACATCTCCCACACTCGCATACTTGCGAGCAGAACCACCCAGTATTCCTATACACATTATCTTCTTGACTCCTGTGTTATCGGCAACTGTAAGCTGTGTCCTAAGCTGTATCATTGACCTTCTCCTCCAGAGTTTCTCTGTTTAGTATCTCTACAACTCTCCACCGCTTTTCTTTTGATAAGGGTCTTGTTTCCTCTATTTTAACAAGATCCCCTACCTTGCATTCATTCTTCTCATCGTGTGCTTTAACTTTTTTGAATCTTGTTACAATTTTACCGTAAAGTGGATGCGGCACTCTGCGCTTGATTTTAACCACAACTGTTTTATCCATCTTATCGCTAACCACTTCTCCCACACGAACTTTGGTGCCTTTCTTCATTTAATCTCCTCTTTTTATTCCAAGCTCTCTTTCTCTCAAAATAGTTTTTATTCTTGCTATATCTTTTTTTATCTTTCTTATACTGGAAGGATTACCCATTCTACCCTGTTCTGCCTGAATCCTCAAATCTAAAAGTTCTGCTTGAAGTTGTTTCAATTTCTCAAGAAGATCACCTGTTCCAAGGTCTCTCAGTTCGCTTGCTCTCATACCATTACCTCTACGTCATGAACTGTGACAAATTTTGTTCTTATAGGAAGTTTATAAGAAGCAAGACGAAGCGCTTCCTTTGCTCTATTTTCCTCAACACCCCCTATTTCAAAAAGTACTCTACCTGGCCTTACAACAGCTACCCAAAAAGCAGGCTCTCCCTTACCTTTGCCCATTCGTGTCTCCAAGGGTTTTTTTGTTATCGGCTTATCGGGGAAAATCCTTATCCATACCCTTCCTCCATGTTTCAAACTTCTCACAATAGTAACACGAGCTGCTTCAATTTGTCTTGCGGTTATCCATCCGCCTTCCTTGGCAATCAACCCGTATTCACCAAAACTTAGCTCTGTTCCACTACTTGCAACTCCTCTAATACTTCCCCTTTGCATCTTTCTATATTTAACTCTCTTAGGTTGCAGCGGCATTTTCAAACTCCTCTTCAGGAATCTTGACAGAAGGAAGAACATCTCCCTTATAAATCCAAACCTTAACTCCTATGCAACCATAGGTTGTATGGGCAGTAGAGACTCCATAGTCTATATCTGCTTTTAAGGTATGCAAGGGAATTTTTCCTTCCTTCATCCACTCTTTTCTCGCTATTTCTGCTCCACCTATTCTACCTTTACACATCACTTTTATCCCTTCTGCTCCTGCCTCCATTGCTCTTGAGATAGCCTCTCTCATAGCTCTTTTGGCACTAACTCTTCTTTCAAGTTGAAAAGCGATTCTATCGGCTACAAGTTGAGCATCAAGCTCCGGTTTGGGTACTTCCTGAACGTTTAAAAATATCTTGCTGTCCGGAGCATACTGTGCTATTTCTTCTTTTACTTTCTCAATAGTCTCACCCTTTCTTCCAATTATTATCCCAGGACGAGCAGCATATATTGTTATCCTCAACTTGTTAGTCGCTCTTTCTATTAAAACATCAGAAATATTTGCTCGCTTGAACTTCTCCATTAAGTGCTCGCGTATCTTTAAATCTGCATGCAAAAATTTTGCATATTCCTCCTCATCTGCGTACCACCTGGATTTCCATTCTTTCACCAAGCCTAATCTCAATCCTTCAGGATGTACTTTTTGTCCCATTATTCCTCCTTGTTAACAATTTACTCGGCTGTATCAAGGACAATAGTAATATGAGAGGTTCTTTTGCGAATTAAATCAGCTCTTCCTCTCGCTCTGGGTTTTATCCTTTTTAAAGTTGGCCCTTTGTCAACCTGAGCAATTTTAACAAAAAGATTTTCTCTATTTAAACCATAATTATTTTCCGCATTAGCTACTGCCGATTGAAGAACATCTTTTATAATACGGGCACCTTTTTTAGGAGTTAACATTAAAATGTTCATTGCCTCTTTTACAGGCTTTCCTCTTATCAAAGCAGCAACTTTCTGAGCTTTAAAAGGGGATATCCTTATATACCTTCCTATTGCTCGCACTTCCATTTTAAAAAACCTCGCAGAAGTTACTTAGGTGCAATAACTCTCTTGGTATGAGCACCATGATGGTCAAATCTTCTTGTTGGTGCAAATTCTCCCAATTTATGACCTACCATCTCTTCTGTCACATAAACATTGTGAAAATCCTTACCATTATGAACAGCAAAGGTAAAACCCACAAACTCTGGAATTATAGTGGACCTTCTTGACCAAGTTTTAATAGGGCTCTTTTTTCCTTCTTTTCTCATTTTTTCCACTTTTTCAAGTAAAGATGGATCAACCCATGGTCCTTTTTTAACAGAACGCCCCATAATTATACCCCCTATTTCCTTCTCTGAATTATAAACTTATCAGAAGGTTTTCTTTTTTTTCTTGTCTTCTTCCCTTTTGTTGGTTTTCCCCAGGGAGTAACAGGATGTCTTCCAGGACCGCTACGACCTTCTCCTCCTCCATGAGGATGATCAATTGGATTCATTGCGGAACCACGCACATAAGGTCTCCTCCCCATTAACCGGGCTCTTCCTGCCTTACCTATCGTGATATTCTCATGCTCTACATTACCAACACGCCCCACTGTAGCTCTACACTCAATGTTTATAAGTCTTATTTCACCCGAAGGAAGCTTTACCTGGGCATATTTTCCTTCCTTAGAAAGAAGTTCTGCAAAAGTGCCTGCAGACCTTGCAAGTTGACCTCCTTTTCCTCTTTTTAATTCTATATTATAAATAGAGGTCCCTTCGGGTATTTTTGAGAGAGGAAGAGTATTCCCCACCTTAACTGGAGCGTTTTCTCCTGATAATACCTCATCCCCAACTTTTAAACCTTCAGGAGCTATTATATATCTTTTTTCTCCATCTGCATATTGCAAAAGGGCAATACGCGCTGTTCTATAAGGGTCATATTCAATCGACAAAACTTTTGCTGGGATACCATCCTTATCTCGTTTAAAATCTATTATTCTATACTTTTTCTTAACTCCACCTCCACGATGACGAGAGGTAATCCTACCCTGATTGTTTCTTCCAGGTGCTTTCTTTATGTCAATAGTTAATGATTTTTCAGGCTCTTTCTTGGTAATCTCTGAAAAAGTATAGCCTGTTTGATGTCTTCTACCAGGAGAAGTTGGTTTATAAACTTTGATAGGCATAGTTACACTCCTAATTTTTCAATGCTATAACCTTCTTTTAGCTTAACAATTGCCTTTTTCCATTGAGAAGTTTTTCCAACTTTTCTCCCCCTCCATTTTCTATACTTTGGCCTGACCATCAGAGTTCTTACTTTTTCCACCTTTACATTAAAAAGCTCCTCCACTGCCTTCTTTATCTCAATCTTATTAGCATCAGGAGGGACTTTAAAAATATATACGCCTTCTTTTTGCAATTCGGTGGCTTTCTCCGTTACCACCGGAGCCAGTATTATATTATAAGGACTTTTATTCATTTTTCAACCCTCTCTTTGTGCTTCAATCTCCCTGTTAACTTTTCCAGTGATTCCTGTGTAAAAAAGACATTATCGTTAAATACAACATGATACCCACAGACATTATCTGCCATAATAAGTCTCAAGTTCTTTAAATTAGAAGATGCTCTTTTTAACTTCTCGTCTTTTCCATTAACTATTACAAGATTTTTTTCCTCCTCCTTACCAAAGCTTTTCAAAAATGAAACCATCTCCTTGGTCTTGCCTTTCTCAACTTCCAACTTATCTATGACAAATAACCTTCCCTCCTGTAGCTTGAGTCTTAATGCAGATATTAAGGCAAGTCTTTTTTTCTTTTTCGGTAAAGACCAGCTAAAATCCCGTGGTTTGGGTCCAAAAACAGTCCCTCCTCCAACCCATAGAGGAGACCTTATACTTCCTGCCCTTGCTCTTCCTGTTCCTTTCTGAGGCCATGGTTTCCTACCTCCTCCACTTACCTCTCCTCTTGTCTTTGTAGAGGCTGTGCCCTGACGAAGGTTAGCCTGATAGGCAAGAATTGCCTCTCTCAACACAGGTTGATTTACACCACCTTTAAATACCTCATCATCCAGCTCACACTTTCCTACTTTTTCTCCCTGTATATTATAAAGATCCCATTCCATTTTACTTTTTCCTCTCTTTAACAATTACAAGATCTCCGTTTTTACCTGGACAGGCGCCTTTTATCAACAAAAGATTTTTCTCTTTGTCAATGCCTACCACTTCAAGATTTTTCACGGTCACCTTCTCTCCTCCCATTCTTCCGGGCATTTTTTTTCCTTTAAATACACGCCCAGGGTAAGAAGAAGCACCTATAGAACCAGGGCGACGATGCCACTGACCTGATCCATGAGAATCAGGTCCTCCACCAAACCCGTGCCTTTTCATTACTCCTGCAAACCCCTTACCCTTAGATACACCTGTAACATCAACCAGGTCCCCTTTTTCAAATATGTCAACACTTATCCTGTCTCCAACTTTGTAAGAAGAAAGTTCCTTCTCATCTTCCACTCTTATCTCTCGCAAAAAGCGCATTGGCTTAACCCCATGTTTTTTGAAGTGTCCCAGAAGAGGTTTGTTGACTTTCTTCTCGTCTACCTCCTCAAATCCAAATTGGAGTGCAGCATAGCCATCTTTGGCCTTTTCTTTCTTTTGCACAACTACACAGGGACCTGCTTTTAAGACGGTTACAGGTGTCACCTTTTCCTCATCAATAATCTGCGTCATTCCCAGTTTTTTACCCAGAATAGCTTTCATTTTTTCTCCCTTTATAATTTAACCTCGACATGAACTCCCGTGGGTAGATTCATACCCATAAGAGCGTCAATAGTTTTGGGATTTGAGTCTAAAATATCAATAACTCTTTTATGAATCCTCATCTCAAACTGCTCCCTTGAATCTTTATGAGTATGGGGAGAACGAAGAACAGTAAACCTCTTAATTTCTGTAGGCAAAGGTATAGGCCCGCAAACTCTTGCACCAGTTGCCTCTATAGTACTAACAATACGCTCCACGGATTGATCCAGAATTTTATGATCATAAGCTTTTAACCTAATTCTAATCCTCTGTGCAGGCATACTTTTGCTCCTCAAATTTTTTCCAGGTTCTTTTA
>JAGHCI010000065.1:0-4072 GCA_021160545.1 Candidatus Aerophobota bacterium
GGGAATGGTATAATAGTAAGAGAACCACATTTCCACAATTTTTTTAAAAGGATAAAGGATAAAGACTCTGTAAGGTATCACATTGCCCACCTGCACATGAAAACCAGCAACACAGGGGATATTTATTTTTTTTGCAGCAATAAAACTTTGCCATCCTAAAAAAGTTGGAAGGTTGGAATGAACAATTTCAACTTTCGCCCTCTTCAAAATAGGTACAATTTGAGACCAAAAAGCAATTGCAAAATAACCCTTGTGAGGAACAAAAATAGAGGGAAATCTTACAATTTCAATATCTTTCACCTGGGGAGGATTGGGAACCTTTGAAGTCAAAAAAAGCACCCTGTGGCCCTTTTTTGAAAGGTTTTTGCAAAGATTTTGAGTGGCAACACCCTCTCCACCCCATGCAGGAAAAGCCTGATCAGACACAACACACACTCTCATCCCTGACTTTTCTCCACAGAACTTTTCCCCCAGAGATATCTGACCCCTATGTGCAACCCGGTAACAACAGCAACTACTACAAGAAGAAGATCAGCAATTCTTACCATTAATGTGTATGCAAGAGCTTTTTCTGATTGAACACCAATTATACTGAATATTCCTATCTCTCCCCATTCCAAAATCCCCAGAGCACAAGGCGTAAACTGAAAAGCAAGGATAATGTGAGTGAGGGCAAAAAGAAGAGAAAGCTCGGACAGGGTAAAAATCCTGTGCAAAAAGTAAAAAAAGATGGCAGGTTTTATAAAGATAAGACCACCTACAACAAGATTTAACAGGAAGGCCTGAATGGTGCTTTTTTTATGTCTTCCGAAGGCAAAAAAAATATCTTTTTCCAGTCGGGCTATAAAAGGCATAATACTTTTTACAGGTTTTTTTAGAGGCTTAATCTTTGCCATAAAATTGAGAATAGTAGAGAAAAGAGCTTTTTTAAAAACAAAGCTAACCAGGAAAATAACCGCTGCTATAACAAAGAGTGCGTTTATAACCACAAGGAGTAAAAAAACCTGTAAGGGAAGGGCATAGTATAAAAGAGTGTATATGCTTCCGAGGAATATATAAAAAAGGCCGGCACCAAGCTCCAGGAACTTGTCTACAACAACAGTTGCACCTATTCTTGTCATGGGAACCTCGTGTTTTCTCCCTAAAAGATATATCCTTATAGGTTCTCCTCCAATATACATTGAAGGAGTAAGGTAACTTACCACAGAACCTATTATTTTTATTATCAACACATCTTTAAAGGGCAAATTCTGTCCATAAGCTCTGATAATAATCTGCCAGGAAAGTCCTCCTATAACCATGATTAAAAAAACATTCCCCACAAAAACACAGATTCCAAGATAGCCTACTTTGGTAAGATGGGAAAATACCTTTATTGCGTTAAAAAGATAAAAAACCAGTATAAAAAGAGCTATTCCGGCACCTGTGGAAATGAACAAAGCAATATTCTTCCTCATATCTATCTTCCAAAAACAATTCTCATAAAATTCTCAACAGCTTCCTCTGGCTGAAACTTGACCTTTACTCCCGGGTACCTCTCAGCCTTTTTAACATCTCTTGCAAGATCCATCTTTTCCTGAGAAATACTGTAGAAATTTCCCTTTCTCATGTGATAGCTGGCAAGGTAAACCTGCTCTGTTTGACCGGGAGTGGGAACAAGAAGGGCTTTTTTACCCAGGGCAGCAAGTTCCATAAGAGTGGTGTATCCGGGTCTTGAAATTATAAGGCGAGAGCGATTCATTATCTTTTCTTGTCTTTTTCTCTCAAGATAGCTGTATACCTTTGCACCATGGTAAGTAGCCTCTTTTCTTTCTTCGGGCTTACCCAGAGCAACAATTACCTTTCCCTTTAAAAAACGAATTTGAGAAAAAATCTTCCTTTCAAAAATCGTTCTCTGAGGCTCAGGTCCAGAAATTGAGATAAAATAATCAATATCCTCAGGAATATCCAGTTTTTTCAAATCACAGACAATTCCGAGGTAGTTTATTTTATTTCTCTTAAAATAAAAAAGATTATGAGACAGGTCACCACTTAAACAGAATCTTTCCTCTTCAAAATCAGGAACAAGAATCTTTGTAAAATTTTCGGTTGAGATATAATTAAACCCCTCTGTGCACCTTTCAAAAATTTTTATTCTCCCGGGAGCTATAAATCTTAACTGATGAAAGATAAAAAAAGAAGGTATATCTGGATGATAGACACCAAAACGACTATCAGAGATTATTCTTTCATATCCATCAGACTCAACAAGCTTTACAATTTTTTTGTGCTCTTTTGCTATCTCCTTCATATAAAAAGGAAATCTTGCTACAAATCGCGCAACTGAAAAGGACTTCTTGGAATAGGGGGGTAGATAATCAGGAATTTCAAGATATCTGCAACTTTCACCAAGTTCTTTTTTTATAAACTCAAGAGAACGCCCCTTCCCCACAACCGTTACCTTGTGCCCTTCATTAATAATTCTTCTCAATAAAGGAAGGTCCCTTACAGCATGTCCCAGACCCCAGGAGCATATACCAAAAAGCACTCTCATTATAAAAATTAGCCTATTTTTTCTTTTACTTTTTTAACTACCTCATCTGCAAGTTTTCCCCCTTCCTCTAAAAAACCTCTAAGCAGTTTTCTCTTTTCTTCCACAAACACCTTATCTTTGATATAAGAAAGGTTGATTTCTACATTCAAGGCGGCACTTTCAAGGCAGGCCTCTGCTAAAATAGCTCCCACACCCACATCACTTATAAGGCGAGGATTACCAATTTCAAACAAACAAGAGGCTATTTTTAAAAGTTCAACGCACTCCTCACACATCTTTAAAGGAACCTCAGCTGCCCCTTTTAATGCTTCCTGAAGAGCAATGCTTCTTTTTTTCTTTTCTTCAGGGGTTTTTTTTGGTAAAGATGATGCCCGGGAAAAGCTTCCGTAAGCAGATATATCCTCCTGCATCAGTCTGCAAAAATCTGAAATAAAAAAATCAAGTTTTTTCAGAATAGCTCTCACCTCTTCCTCAACCAGCTTGAATTCCTCTTTTCCCAGAGTAAAATTTCCCACCATACTAAGCAAACCCCCCCCCAGCGCTCCAACAAGTGCAGCCACACTTCCTCCCCCCGGTGTAGGTGTGCGAGAAGCTGTATCTTTTACAAAATCCTTAAGAGGTCTTTCAAGATACATAGTCTCCTCCCTCAACATTATTTTTACAAAAGATAACTCTTTTTTCCGTGATTATAAAATCCACCAAAACATCATGTTGTTCACGGGGAACTCTTTCCACGATTTGACATTCAAAAGCAAGACCTACAAATTTAACTTCGTTTTTAATTTCAGAAAACCTTACAAGAAGACGATCGTAAAAACCACCCCCAAATCCTATTCTTCCTCCTTCCTTGTCAAAAGCTACTCCGGGCACAACAACAAGATCAATCTCTTCCAGAAAAACAGGGTATCTTTCACAACTTGCAGGTTCTGGAACATTAAAAGGACCCTGAACTAACCTGCAGCGGGGATTTTTTATCTCAAAGGGTACTATCTCATTTTTCTTAAGGGAAACTGTGGGAACAGCAACTCTCTTTCCCATTTTTAAAGCATCCTCTATCATCTCATATGTTTGGACCTCCTCTGCCAAAGATAGATAGAACAAAACCATCTTTGCTTTTTTAAAAGGGGGAAAATTTAAAAATAACCTCCTTATTTTCTCACTTTTCCCTTCAATCTCCTCTTTTGACAAACCTCGTCTTAACTTTAAAGCATTTTTCCGAAGAAGGTTTTTCTCCATCTTCACAAAAAAACTCTCAGATGAGACCAGTTTCCTTCAATTATAAGATACACAAAAGCCCGTGTCAAACAGAATCCAAACCCATCTTTTTCTAAATCAGCAAGGTTGACTTAACCTGGATAATTTTTTACTATGTAGATAGAAAAAGCCGGAGTGGCGGAATCGGTAGACGCGCATGGTTCAGGACCATGTGGAGGTTACTCCGTGGGGGTTCGAGTCCCTCCTCCGGCATAGGTTAAAAATAATCTCTGCCTTATAATTAAATTAATTTCTAAATTTTTTAATGAAAGTCTGGAGAACAAA
>JAGHCI010000182.1:0-9059 GCA_021160545.1 Candidatus Aerophobota bacterium
GCGTTTCCTCTCTATCAATTATGAGTCTAAAATTTGGCTCTGCTCCTTCGATTTGGACAAGGATCTGGCGAATTTGTGCAGGGAAAAATCCAACACCATTCACCACAACCATATCATCTGTTCTTCCTTTTGGATTTTGCATCCTGATAAGGTTTCTTCCACACTCACAGGGAGAGAAATCAAGAGAAGTGAGATCCCCGGTTCTGTACCTTATAAGAGGAAAAGCCTCCTTTGCTACCGTCGTTATTACAAGCTCTCCTTCTTCTCCAGGAGGTAAAACTTCTCCTGTCTGAGGATTAACTATTTCCGGAATAAACTGATCCTCAAATATATGAAGTCCACATCTTTTCTCACATTCTGTTGCAACCTTGGGACCGGGAAGTTCTAAGGGGCTGTAGCTATTTATCACTTTAACTTGAAGCTCTTCTTCTACTCTAACTCTTGTCTCTTCTGAAAAGGGCTCCCCTGTAAAAATGATACTTCTCAACTGGAGGCTGGCAAGACCTATCTTGCTTTCTTTCATAGCTGCAAGAAGTTTTAAGGCAAAGCTTGGGTTGGATAAAAGTATGGTGCTTCTGTAGTCCCGCATAATAAGAAGTTGCCTCTTAGGGTCACCGTCTGAGCCCGGGATAACAGATGCTCCAATAAGTTCTGCTCCATAATGAAACCCCAAACCTTCGCCAAAAAGACCATAGTCAAGACATATCTGAACAACATCCTCCTTTTCCACTCCTGCAGCTTTCAATACCCTGGCACTTATCTGAGCCCAGTGATCAATGTCATTTTTTGTGTAACCTATGACTATGGGTTGCCCTTTTGGACCGGTTGTGCAGTGAAGCCTCACTACTTCTCTTAAGGGTACGGCAAACATTCCGTAAGGATAATTATCTACAAGAGTTTGTCTACTGGTAAAAGGTAGCCTGGAAAGCTTGGAGAGAGAATCAATGTCCTCAGGAATTATACCCATCTCGTCAAATGCTTTCTGATAAAAAGCAACACTCCTGTAAGCTCTGTTAAGTGTAGCCTGAAGTCTCTCAAGTTGAAGCTGCTCAAGCCTATCTCGTGAAAATTTTTCAAATTGTAAACTTTCAAAAGACATTTTATTCCTCTTTACTTATCTTATTTTTCCCATATTTTCTTTTTATACCCCTTTCCCAAATAAGCTCTTATTATTTCCTTATTTCCCAAAAGTTCCTCAGAAACTCCCTCAAAAACTATCTTACCTGTTTCTATCACATATCCTCTATCGGCTATCTCTAAGGCTTTCTGGGCATTCTGCTCTACAAGGAAGATGGTGGTGCCTTCTTTTCTAAGTGTTAGTATGACCTCAAAGATCTCCTGGACAATTTTGGGAGCAAGACCCATGGAAGGTTCGTCAAGAAGAAGAAGTTTTGGTCTTGACATCAAGCTACGGGCAATTGCGAGCATCTGCTGTTCACCACCTGATAATGTGCCTGCAATCTGCTTTTTTCTTTCCTTCAGTACAGGAAAAATACGAAAAACTCTCTCAAGATCCCCCTCAATTTCGGCTTTTTTCTTTATGCTAAATCTCTGATATGCTCCAAGGAGAAGGTTATCCATTACAGAAAGAGAAGAGAAAAGTTGCCTTCCTTCGGGGACAAGACTTATACCTTCCTTTACTATGCGCTGAGGAGGAAAATCAGTGATGTCTTTTCCCTCAAATAGAATCTCCCCTTTTTTGGAAGAGACTATTCCACTTATGGAATTAAGTAAAGTGGACTTACCTGAACCATTGGCACCAATCAAAGTCACTATTTCTCCTTTTTCTACGTGTAAAGAGACCCCTTTTAAAGCCTGGAGATTACCGTAAAAACCTCTAAGATTTCTTATTCTTAACAAATTCCTTCTCCCCAAGATAAATAGCTATGACTTCCTCGTTTTTCTGGATACTCTCGGGTTCTCCTTCAGCTATTACTCTGCCAGAATCAAGTACGACTACCTCCTGTGATATATCCATTACAAGATCCATATCATGCTCAACAAGGAGCACACAAATCCCCTTCTCTTTTATTTTGTAAATTAACTCTGCCATATCTATTGTCTCTCTGGCGTTAAGCCCTGCTGCCGGTTCATCAAGTAAAATAAGCTCAGGTTCTGTCGCAAGAGCTCTTGCTATCTCCACAAGCCTTTGCTGATGAAAGGTAAGAGAAGAGGGAAAAAGTGATTTTTTCTCTGCAAGTCCAACGAACTTTAGAAGTTCCTCTGCACGTTCGTATATCTTTTTCTCTTCTCTCCGATTTTTCCCAGTTTTTAAAATACAGGAAAGAAAACCAGATTTTGTCCAGGGATGACAACCAACCATTACATTCTCTATTACAGTAAGGTTAGGGAAAATTTGAAGATTTTGAAAAGTTCGGGAAATTCCCTTTTTCGCAATAAGATGAGGGCTCAGATTATCAATTCGCTCTTCTTTAAATAAGACTTTCCCCTTTGTGGGAGAATATATTCCGGAGACAATGTTAAAAATAGTGGTTTTTCCTGCACCATTAGGACCAATTATTGCCTTTATCAGATTGGAGTTAACAGAGAAGCTCACTTTCTCCAGTGCAACAATTCCTCCAAATTCTTTTCTAAGATTTTCTACCCTTAGCAAAAACTTTGTATTTTGCCTTTTTTGCTCCATTTTTTATCTGGCCTTTTTCAGGCTTTTCTTTATCAGGTTAAAGATTCCCATAACAAGACCTTCGGGAAGAAATATCATTATCAAGAGAAGAACTCCTCCATATATCAGGATATCGTAATCCTGAAAAACTCTTAAATATTCAGGGAGAATAGTCAAAATTGCGGTTCCAGTAATTGCTCCCCATATATTCCTCATTCCTCCCACGGCAACCATTGTCAAAAGAACAACAGAAAACATCACACTAAATGTCCCGGGAGAGAGAAAAGTGACAAAATGTGCATAAAGGCTTCCTGCAAGACCTCCCAGAGCACCGCTTAATACAAAAACTTTCAGTTTATACCCAGAGGTATCAACTCCCATACAATTTGCCGCTATCTCACTACCATGAATGGAGCGCAGAGCCCTTCCCACCCTTGAGTGAATCAGATTAAGTGAGGCAAGAAAAGCGAGCAGGACAATTGCCCAGACAAAGTAGTAATAGGTAAAATCCGACTCCAAACAAAAACCGCCAAGACAAAACCTCGGAATACCTCCAAACCCTGAAGGACCACCAGTAAGGGATATCCACTGGTTAAAAACTATATAAATGATCTCTCCAAAAGCAAGGGTTGCCATGGCAAGATAATGACCTCTAAGTTTGAGAGCAGGAGCTCCTATAATAAAAGCCACAAAAGCAGCTATAAAAACAGCTGCGATTAATCCCAACCAGGGGGAAAGCTTGAAATGAGTAGAAAGAATACCTGAAGTATAGGCACCAAGCCCAAAAAAAGCAGCATGACCCAGTGAAATCTGTCCTGTATATCCTATTAAAAGACTTAAGCCTATTGTTATCAGAGTGTATATTCCCCAAAAAACCAGTATACCAATATAGTAAGGGTTTCTTACCAAAAGAGGGGCTATCAGGATAAAAGCTGTTAAAATTAAAAATCCGGATAAGTTACCTTTCCCCAATTTTCTCCCTCGCCATTTTTTCTCTTTTTATTTTCTAAATCTTCCTTCCTCTTTCCTCTTTGCCTCCCATAATACCACCTGGTTTAAAGAACAAAACAAAAAGCAGCACCAGGAGTGCAATGGCATCTTTGTAACCCGATGATATAAATCCTGCACCCAGTGACTCCATAAGACCAATTATAAAACCTGCTACCACTGCCCCCACATTACTTCCCAATCCTCCTAACACTGCTGTAGCAAATCCCTTTATAGCAAAAATAGTTCCCCTGTCATAATCCATAAGAGCTACAGGAGTGATTATAATCCCGGCTACTGCTCCAATGGCGGCACTGAGAGCAAAGGAAAAAAGCACCATCAATTTAACGTTAATACCTACAAGAGAGGCGGCAACTCTATTTGCTGCACAGGCTCTCATTGCCTTGCCGGTCATTGTAAAATTAAAAAATACCGCCAGAAATACCATACTTGTAGCCATTATACCCAGTATCCAGATAGTCTGAGGGGTAAGAGAGGCTTTCCCAATTAAAATAGGATTGGCAGAAGAAAAAGGGGGTAAAGTATGGGTTTGTTTTCCCCATATAAACATTGCTGCTCCTTTTAAAAGAATAGAGACAGCAACTGTAATGATTATAAGAGTCATAATGGATGGATTTTTAAGAGGATGGATGGCGCCTCTTTCAAAGGCAACCCCTATGAGGGTAACAATACCCACAGAGATGAAAAATCCAAGAGGCATGGGAAGTTTCAATCCACTTGTCAGAGATATCATCACCATGCCTCCCAGCATAACAAATTCGCCCTGGGCTAAATTTATAATGCCGGTTGCATTGTAAATTATGTTAAAGCCCAGGGCGACCATACCATAAATAGTACCCACTGCTACTCCGGTGAAAATGTACTGAAGTAGCTGACTGAAAGTATCCATGAGATTCTACCCAGACTCTAAGACTATTCACCCAAAACTACAAATTTTCCTCCCTTAACAGTTAACATCTCAAAGGCATCCTTTGTCAGCCCGTTGTGGTCTTCAGGTGAAAAATTAAATATCCCGCCTGTTCCCACAAATTCCTTAGTATACTCAATATTCTCTCTCATAGCTTCTGGACGAGGACCTGCTTCCTCCAGTGCATTAATAACAAGCCACATAGCATCCCAGGCATGTCCTCCAAATGTACTTACGTTCTCTTTAAATCTTTTTTCATACTCTTCCTTGTAAAAACTCAATATATGTTTTTGGGGATGACTATCAGGCAAAGTATCTACCGCCAGAAGTCTTCCTGCAGGAAAGATTATCCCTTCTGCAGCATCTCCTGCAAGTTCCACATACTTTATGTTACCAAAGCCATGACTTTGAAAAAGGGGAATCTTCATGCCAAGCTGGCGCATATTCTTAGCAACAATAGATTGAGCCGGCACTATTGACCAGTTAATAATAGCCTGAGCATCTGTGGCTTTTATTCTGGTAAGTTGAGCTGTCATATCAGTATCTTGTGGACTGTATGTCTCATCTGCAACAATTTTAATTCCATACTCTGGGGCAAGTTTCTTCAATTGCTTTCTTCCTTGATCTCCAAAACCAGTTGTTCCTGTTATTATTGCTACCTTAGATATATTTTTTTTGTTCATGTATTCGTATAGTTTTCTTGCAGCATCACTATCCTTCTGTGGAGTCTTAAAAACCCACTTTTTAACAGGAGAAACAATTGCCTCAGCTGCAGCGCAGGAGACAAGCAAAACTTTTTCCTTCTCCACAATAGGAATTACTGCCATAGTTGTTCCACTTCTCGAGGGACCAATTATGGCAAGAACATTATCTCTATAGATCAGTTTCTTTACAGCGTTTACAGCCTTGGTTTCATCCCCCGCTGTATCTTCAATAATAAGCTTGATGGGATGTCCATAAATCCCACCTCTGGCATTAATCATCTCTTCAATCATACGAACAGTGTTTCTCTCCGGTTCACCAAGAAAAGAAGCACCCCCTGTAATTGCAAATATCCCTCCTATCTTATAAGGGTCCTTTCCTGCAAAGCAACCTCCGCTTAAAACAAGCCCTAAAAAGACCACCCCACACAAAAGCACAAATCCCTTTTTTACTCCTCTCTTCTCTTTTTTCTCTGTCACCTTTTCTCCTCCTTATCTTTTTTCTGACTTATAATAAGGTGAAGTAATTTTACCACATTACCCCCAGCTGTCAACAAGTCACAGTAAGGATCTTGATTGGCATTGACAGAGTATTTTTTAAAAAATTTCTTTTATTTTGCAAATCCTTAAGATAAGTTAGAAAGGCAAATTACTTAAAGAGAAATTAAAAAAACCAAATTTGCACCACAAAGGATTCTGGATAAGTTGACAAAAACTCATAATTTAAAATAATGAAGTTCTACTAAGCAAAAAACAGGGAGAGAAAAATGGAAGAGCACATTATTGAGCTTCCTGCTCATAAGCTCGTAAAACTGTTAATCAGAAAAGAGATATCTGCTGAAGAAATCATTATCTCTCACTTTAAAAGAATTGAAGAGGTGGAGGAAAAAATAAAAGCTTTTATCTCTCTGAACAAAGAGGAAGCTTTAAACGAGGCAAAAATGTGGGATAAAAAAATTGCTGAAGGAAGAGAAATTCCTCCTCTCTGTGGTATTCCTGTTGCAATTAAAGATAACATATGTATCAGGAATGGAAAAACAACCTGTGCTTCCCGAATTCTTGAGAACTTCTTCCCTCCTTACTCTGCCACTGTGGTTGAGAAGTTAAAAGAGGCAGGATGTATAATAATAGGAAAAACAAACATGGATGAGTTTGCCATGGGGTCTTCAACTGAAAACTCCTCATTTTACATCACCCGCAACCCCTGGAACATTGAGACAATACCGGGAGGTTCATCCGGGGGCTCAGCTGCTGCTGTGGCAAGTGGAGAGACAACATTTGCTCTTGGCTCTGACACAGGAGGTTCCATAAGACAGCCTGCAGCTCTTTGTGGAATTGTAGGTATGAAACCCACATATGGAAGAGTTTCCCGCTATGGACTTGTCGCCTTTGCCTCCTCTCTTGACCAGATAGGACCTTTAACAAAGGATGTTACCGATTGTGCTATTTTGCTTAAAGTTATAAGCGGAAAAGATGGCAGAGATTCAACATCTGTTGATATTCCTGTTCCGAACTATCTTGAGCATCTTATTCCTGATTTGAACGGAATAAAAATCGGCCTTCCCAAGGAATATTTCGTCGAGGGAACAGAGAAAGAAGTAAGAGAAAGTGTGCTTCAAGCAGCGAAAGTGATGGAGGATTTAGGCGCGAGAGTGGAAGAAACCTCGCTTCCTCATACAGAATATGCTGTTGCTACCTACTACCTGATAGCAACAGCAGAGGCAAGCTCCAACCTGGCAAGGTACGATGGGGTAAAGTACGGATACAGAACAAGGGAAAAAACAAACATGATTGACATGTACAAAAAGACAAGGAGGGAAGGATTTGGAGATGAGGTGAAAAGAAGGATAATGCTTGGAACCTATGTTCTCTCTAAGGGATACTATGAGAACTACTACGGTAAAGCTCTAAGAGTGAGAACTTTGATAAAACAGGACTTTGAAAAAGCCTTTGAAAAATACGATGTTCTCTTAACCCCCACCTCTCCAACGGTTGCCTTCAGGGTGGGAGAAAAAATAGACGATCCTTTAAAGATGTACCTTTCTGACATTTTTACCATCTCAGCAAATCTCGCAGGCATCCCCGGTATATCAATTCCCTGCGGATTTGGCAAAAATGGGCTTCCCGTGGGGCTTCAGATTTTAGGAAGACCTTTTGATGAAGGTACCATTTTGAGGGTTGCCTATGCCTACGAGCAAAGCACCGAATGGAGAAAAAGAAAACCCGGATTTAATAAAAGGTTATAAAAAAATGCAAAACGAAAAAGGTTCTCCTGTATTTCTGGTAAAGGCGGCCACTCTCCCGGAGGGATGGGAAAAATCAGTTATTACCTGCTGGGAGAAAGGCATTCCTATCAGAACAGAGTATGATAAACCAGGAGATCCTCCTTCCCGGGACTGTACCATGATAATTGAGATTGAGGAGCCTTTTAAAGAGCCACGAATTCACAGAGCCATTCCTGCAGGCCTTGAAGAACTTGAAATCTACAGACAGGAGGTTCTGTACGGAATCCACGATAGCTGGATTAGACCAGAAGAGGGTAAATGGGAGTATACTTATCATGAACGACTCTTTAATTACAAAATTCCAGGAGAAAGCTCGCCGATAGACCAGATTGAATTCATTGTTAATAAACTTTCTACAGCACCTTTTTCAAGACGTGCCCAGGCTATTACATGGAAGTGCTGGATGGATCCCAAATTTGATGACCCTCCCTGTCTACAGCGTATGTGGCTCAGAATAGTTAACGACTATCTCCAGCTAAATGTCCACCTGCGAAGTAACGATGCTTTTAAGGCTGCTTTTATGAATATGTTTGCCTTCACCGAGCTTCAAAAAATGGTAGCAGAGAAAATAAGCAAAAAAAGAGGGAAAGAGGTAAAAGTTGGAAAATATGTTCATATTGCTGACAGCTACCACATTTATGGCTCTTACTTTGAGGAATTTAAAAATTTTCTGGAAACCCTGAAAAAAAGAAATTTTCAAGAAAGAACCTGGACAACCTCTTTTGCTACGCCCTTTTTTGAAGAAGCAAAAAAACGTCTCCGCAGGGAAGAGGCAAATCTAAACTAAACACTCACAACTTCCTTTACCTCAGGAATTTCCTTTTTTACTATTTTTTCTATTCCCATCTTTAAAGTTAGCTGGCTCATTGGACATCCACCACAGGCACCGGTGAGCTTTACCTTTACAATCCCCTCGGAAGTAACCTCAACAAGTTCCACATCCCCTCCCTCAAACTGCAGGCTGGGTCTTATCTTATTTAAAACCTCCTCAACCTTTTCTCTTGTTATCATTTTACATTCCTCCTTTTTTAACTTAATTATTTAAAATTCCAAGTTCTTTATGTTTTTCAGAAATTTTTTCTACCAATTCCTCAAGTCTTTTAAAATCCTCCTGTTTGGGATAACCTTTTGTTAGAACAGGCTCAATAATTTCTGCTTTTAAGTTAGTCAAAATTCCCCTTATACTCTCAGGTGTTTTTCCACCCCATTCATAAGAGCCAACAATAGATAAAAATCTCACCTTAGGTCTTAGAGCATTTACAAGATAGGCTGCATAAACTACACCTGGATGAGGTCTTGCAAGGACAGTAGGAGAGCCAATTATTACTGTAGCCGCATCTACAAGACTTAGAGCAAGCTCTCCAATATCGGTATTTGTCAAATTAAATGGTTTGACTTTTATATTTCTTTTAATCAACTCATCAACAAGATAATTTACCATTTTTTCTGTGCTTCCATGCATTGAAACATAAGGTATAACCACCTCGTTTTTTACATTATCTGACACCCAATCCGTATAAGCATCAATTATAAAA